>JAZLJE010000040.1:0-12067 GCA_045617705.1 Ruminococcus sp. | reverse complement strand
GTTGCAGTACAGCAAAAAGGTTTTGTAGAACAGGCTGTCAAAAAATACGGCGAGAAAATCGCTGTCGGAATAGACATTAAAGACGGCTTTGTCGCAATAAAAGGCTGGACGGAAAAATCCGAATACGATGCCTTTGATTTCTGCGAAGAAATGCAAAACTGCGGTGTTAAAACCATTATTTGTACCGATATTTCAAAAGACGGTGCTATGGTCGGCACTAACAGAGAGTTATATAAAACCCTCTCACAAAAACTCAACATCCGGATTATTGCTTCCGGCGGTGTATCGACAATCGACGATGTTAAGGCACTCGCAAAACTCAACCTTTACGGTGCTATTATCGGCAAAGCATACTACACAAAAGCAATAGATTTATCTGATGCAATCGAGGTGGCAAAATGATAACGAAAAGAATTATCCCCTGTCTTGATGTAAGAGACGGGCGTGTTGTCAAGGGAATTAACTTTGAAGGACTCAAAGATGTTTCTTCCCCTGTTGAACTTGCAAAATATTACAGCGCAAACGGTGCTGATGAACTCGTTTTCTACGATATCACGGCATCGTCAGACGGCAGAAAAATTTTTACAGAGATTTTGACCGAAACAGCAAAGAATGTTTTCATCCCGATGACTGTCGGTGGCGGTATCAACACGATAGACGACTTTGACAGAGTGCTAAACTGCGGTGCTGATAAAGTCAGCGTAAATTCGGGCGCGATAAGAAATCCCGACCTCATATCAGAGGCCGCAAAACTCTACGGCGACCAGTGTGTTGTACTCTCGGTTGACATAAAGCGTGTTGACGGTGTCTTTCGCGTATTCGCAAAAGGCGGCAGAGAAAACACGGGACTCGAAGCAATAGAATGGATAAAACGCTGTGTAGATAACGGTGCAGGCGAAGTCGTAGTAAACTCTATTGATACAGACGGAGTAAAAGGCGGGTTCGACATTGAGATGCTCGACAAAGTATGTAATGCAGTTTCTGTTCCCGTTATCGCGTCCGGCGGTGCAGGAAAAATCTCGGACTTCATCACCCTGTTTAATACCTTGCCGAAAGTTGATGCAGGACTTGCGGCATCTATCTTCCACTTTGGTGAAGTCAAAATTTCCGACCTGAAAAACGAAATGAAGAAAAACAATATTCCTACAAGAATGTGAGGTAAAATTATGATAGACACAAGCAAACTGAAATTTGACGAAAAAGGACTTATTCCCGCGATAGTCGTTGATGCAGATACAAAGAAAGTGCTTACTCTTGCATATATGAATGAAGAAAGTTTGAAAATATCCATTGAGAAAAAACTCACCTGCTTTTTCTCAAGGTCAAGGCAGGAACTTTGGCTCAAGGGCGAAACAAGCGGTAACTACCAGCATATTGTTTCGATAACTGCCGACTGTGACAACGATGCTCTTGTTGTTATGGTCAAACCCGACGGTCCTGCCTGCCACAATGGCACTACCTCTTGTTTTGAAAACCTTTTGTATGAAAATGACGAACTCGCAGAGTTTTCTTACGAAGGACTTTACAACCTGATTATGGGCAGAAAAACAGAGAAAAAAGAAGGCTCATACACAACCTATCTTTTTGAAAAAGGTCTTGACAAAATCCTCAAAAAAGTCGGTGAAGAAAGCACCGAAGTTATCATCGCCGCAAAGGCAGAAGACAAAAAAGAAACGATATACGAAATCGCAGACCTTGCATATCATATTATGGTACTGATGATTGAAAGCGGAATAAGCCTTGACGATATCACAAAGGAACTTGCATCCCGCCATGTTATCGACAAAAAGGTAAAACAGGAGAAAATGACCTGATGTTACTACTTGATTATCACCTTCACACAAATTTTTCAGACGGCAACAATTCACCCGAAGAAATGGTGAAAGCGGCTATACAAATGGGACTAAAGCAAATCGGTTTTTCTGACCATTCCTACACCTTCTTTGACGAAAGTTACTGTATGAAAAAGCACAAAATCAGAGAGTATATTAGCACGGTAAACGTACTCAAAGAAAAGTATAAAGACAAAATCTCGATACTTTTAGGTATTGAGCAAGACTACTATTCAACTGAACCAACCGATGAATACGACTATGTTATCGGTAGTGTTCACTATATCAAAAAAGACGGGAAGTACATCCCCGTTGATGAAAATATTGAGATACTCTATAATTCTGTTGAAGAATTATTCGACGGTGATATATACTCTTTGGTTGAGTTGTACTTTGAAACCGTGTCGGATGTCGTCGCGAAAACAAACGCAGATATTATCGGGCATTTTGACCTTATCACAAAATTTCTTGAAAAAGAAAAACTCTTTGACGAAAACGATAAGAGGTACATAAATGCCTATCAATCTGCCGTTGATACTCTCATAAAATACGATATTCCCTTTGAGATAAACATGGGTGCTATGTCGCGAGGATACAGAACTACTCCCTATCCATCCGCAAAAACAAGGGAATATATAACAAAAAAGGGCGGGCGGTTCATCCTCTCAAGCGATGCGCACGATAAAAAAGACATCTGTTTCGCTTTTGACAAAATCGAGAACTGACACTATATTACAGTTGACATATAAAACTTTTTGTGCTATGATTTTCTAAACCGTTGAGAAAGAGTAGTAGGTTTCATCAAATTTCCAAAGAGAGCCGTTGACGGTGGAAATACGGCGAAAAATATGAAACTGAATGGACTTTTGAGGGCAATCACAAAGGCTATGCCGAGTATGAAAGACGGGCGACTTCCGTAACAAAGTCAGCATATATCAATGTATGCGTGAGTGGATGCTTTTGCATCAAGCCGGGTGGCACCGCAGGTTATTCCTGTCCCAGCAATGTTGGGACGGGATTTTTTTATTTTTTCGGGTGATACTATGAAAAACTATATTTTATCAAAACGATGGCGATTTTCCTTTTATCGCAATCAATAATAAAACTATAAAAACAAAAAGGAGTTATTACTATGGAATTTAACAATGTAAATTTTGACACATATTTTAAAAACTATCCGAATGAAGAAGGCTACTTCGGCAAATACGGCGGAGCGTACATCACTCCCGAACTCAAAAAGGCTATGGACGAAATTACAGAAGCCTACTTCACTATCTGCAAAAGCAGAAAATTTATTGATGAACTTCGAAGAATTCGCAGGGAATTTCAGGGCAGACCTACCCCTATTTCTCATCTTGAAAGACTTTCTAACTACATCGGCGATGTTCAACTTTACGCAAAGCGTGAGGATTTAAACCACACAGGCGCTCACAAACTCAACCACTGTATGGGCGAAGCACTCCTTGCTAAATATATGGGCAAGAAAAAAATCATTGCCGAAACAGGCGCAGGTCAACACGGTGTTGCACTTGCAACAGCAGCCGCATACTTCGGTATGGAATGTGACATCTATATGGGCTCTGTTGATATCAAAAAGCAGGCTCCGAATGTTGCAAGGATGAAAATACTCGGTGCAAATGTTGTTGAGGTTACTCACGGACTTGCTACGCTGAAAGAAGCGGTTGACGCTGCTTTTGAAGCATATTCAAAGGAATACAAAGACTGCATCTACTGTATCGGCTCGGTTGTCGGCCCTCACCCCTTCCCGATGATGGTAAGAGATTTTCAGAGTGTTGTCGGATTCGAAGCAAACGAGCAGTTTGTCAGAATGACAGGCGAACTTCCCGATGCTGTTACCGCCTGTGTCGGCGGCGGCTCAAACTCGGCAGGATTTTTCGCAGGATTTTTGAACTACCCTGTTGATATCTACGGTGTTGAACCTCTCGGCAGGGGTGCAAAATTGGGCGACCACGCCGCAAGTTTGCAGTACGGCGAAGAAGGCGTTATGCACGGATTTAACTCTGTTATGCTCAAAGACGAAAACGGCGAGCCTGCTCCCGTTTACTCCGTTGCAAGCGGACTTGACTATCCTTCGTCAGGCCCGGAGCACGCGTTCCTTAGGGACCTCGGCAGAGTAAAATACGACACAGTAAGCGATGACGAAGCGATTGATGCTTTCTTCCTGCTTTCGAGAATGGAAGGTATCATCCCCGCTATCGAGTCAAGCCACGCCGTTGCCCACGCAATCAGACTTGCAAAAGAAATGAAGCACGGCTCAATCCTCATCAACCTTTCAGGTCGCGGCGACAAGGATATGGACTACATTATCGAAAACTATGCGGACAGATTAAAATAATTCTATATTAAAAAAAGTGCTATCGAATTGGTAGCACTTTTTTGTTGCGTTTTTATTTCAGCAGACTTTTATTTCTTTGCCTAGATGTATGGAATAAATAAGGCATTCTTTAACTTTGTACCCGGTACATTCTTCCATAGCGTCTTTATAGAGCAGAAGTTGCCCTTCGTACATATCGAGCAACGTTTTTTCATCCTTTACTCTATCTGTCTTGTAGTCGATAATGACAAGTCCGCCGTTTTCGACAAATGCCAAGTCAACAGCACCCTGCAAGATAACTTTTTCTTCTTTGAACTTTTCGTCTGTTTCGGGATTTATCTTGCTTGCACTGATATAGGTTGAAAAGCGGTATTCACGAAAGACCTTTTCGCTTTTTAGTACCCGCGTAACAACATCGCTTTTTATAAACGCCTTTGCCTTTTCGCTGTCAATATTTTCGGCTTGGAGTTCGGTAAGATAACCTTTCTCAGTAAGCTTTTGAAGTTCGCTGTCAAAATCTTTTCGCGCAGACTCAAAATCCGAAAACTGCAAAAACGCGTGCAGGGCTGTACCCTTTTCTGCCCCGCTTAACTTTTTGTCGTTCATAAAAGCGGGGGTTCTCAAAATCCTGTCAAAGGCTTTGTCACTCATTTTATGCGAAAGTTCGGAAGCAGATACTTTGCTTGGTAAATTCAACATTCCCGCATAAGGATAGACATAGGCTTTTCTTTTTTCGAGAATATCTTTTATTTCGTTATCTAATGTATCGGATATTGAAATTTCCTGTACTTGTTCTTCTTGTTCTTCCGAGGTGTTACAGAAAATGCACCGTGTCACGGTTTTGATATCCATATTAAAATCGGTATCAAGCACAGTAAGCACAGTTTCGCTTTTCGCTCGCAGTTCAATTCCGTCTGTATGAAGCAAAGAACACATCGCTATCCAATCGGATAATTTATTTACTGTTCGAACTATGTAGGGCGAAATTTCTTTTCCGCCGACAAGTTTCAGTGCCATTTTTTGCAGGTATTTTGCGACATCGTCGTGGGATGAAATGAGGATGAGTTTTTGCTTTGCTCTTGTCATTGCGACATAGAGAATTCGCAGTTCCTCGCTCATTTTGTTTTGTTTCATCCTAAGTGCCAACGCCTTTCGCAAGGCGGTATCGTAGACTGCACCTGTGTCTGTATCTTTTCGCTTTACGGCAAAGCCTGTTTTTGAGTCAAGCAAAACACTGTCGGATGTATCATTGACTAAAAGTCTTGAAGTGTTCGCAACAAAGCAGACAGGAAATTCAAGTCCCTTTGATGCGTGAATACTCATAACGCGCACGGCGTTTTGTTCGGCACGGCTTAAATCAACAGCGCCTTTCATCTTCTCGCTTTTTGACTCTTTTATCTTGTCAAGATGGAGAACAAAAGACGAAAGTCCTTTGTGCGTATTCTGTTCAAAATCGCGGGCGTAGGACATCAAAAGAAGCAGGTTGTTTTTCTTCACATCTGTATAGTCGGTTGCGTTGTAAATCGAGAGAATGCCCGTTTTTTCATATACTGTATTGATAAGTTTTGAGAGAGAAAGCGTTGAAGAAAGACGGCGAAAATATGCTAATTCTTCTACAAACTCTTTGCTCTTTTCATTGCCGTTTTCTGCATCAAACAAAACGGCATTATACAAAGTTGTGTGCCTGTTATCAAGGCGTATTCGCACCAAATCGTCGGGGGTAAAACCGTAGAGGGGACTTAACATTACCGAAAGAAGTTCGATATCGAGCATCGGGTTGTCGATTACTCTCAA
This sequence comes from Ruminococcus sp., assembly GCA_045617705.1. Taxonomy (GTDB): domain Bacteria; phylum Bacillota; class Clostridia; order Oscillospirales; family Acutalibacteraceae; genus Ruminococcoides. The sequence goes on along the minus strand of JAZLJE010000040.1, from coordinate 6,106 downwards.
TAGGTTTGTTGCTATCATAATCTCTTTGGTTGTTGAAAATTCCGCGGTATTGTCACAATAGGTAGGTATACCGCATTCTGTGAGAGTTTTTACATAAACATCGGAAACTTTTTTACTCCGCATCAATACGGCAAAATCCGAAAATTCAATCGGTCTGTAAGTATCGCCGTCTTTTACGGGATATTTTTTATATACAAGTTCGAGTATCTTCTCGGCAATAACCTTTGCTTCCGCTACAGCCACATCTTCTTCGGATAGTGCAGATAAATCGAGCATATTCACTTCAGTCTGCGGGAAAGAATCGGAGTCGTACTCTGCCTGATATACAAGTTCTTCGTCAGAATTGTATTCAATATCACCGACGGATTCGCTCATTAAATTTCTAAAAAAGAAATTTACTGCATTTGTGATATCTTTCGCACTTCTAAAATTCTTTTCGAGAATTATTTTTGTCGGAAAAGTCGGATTTTCTTTGTCATATTTTTCGGCACGCTCTTTCCTGCCGATGAAAATTTCGGGCATCGCCTGACGGAAACCGTAGATACTCTGCTTTACATCACCGACAACAAAGAGATTTTCCTCGTCGTTACTAATCGCCTTGAAAATTGTGTCCTGAACCTCGTTTGCATCCTGGTATTCGTCAACCATAATTCGGTCAAAGCGTTTGCGAATATCAAAGGCAATGTCGGTATAAGAAAGCGTTTCTTCATCAACGAGGAGTGACAGCACGAAATGTTCCAAATCGGCATAGTCGGCAATCTTCTTCGATGCTTTCAGCATAGCAAAGTTTTCACAAAAAAGGAGAACACTACGAAACATTTCCTTAGCAACGCCCTTTTGCAACTTAATATCATCCTTAAATTCTTCTTCGGTTGATGAAAAAAGTTCTTTGAGTTTATCTACGATTTTTTTGAAATTGTCACGGTTTTCTTGTGCTAAAATCTTTTTTGGATTTTTTGACGCATTTTTGACAGTCGGAAAGCGTTTCGGTGAAAAGTCGCAAAGGGTATCGTGCATTTTGTCCCAATCTCTGCTTTTTTCGCACTCGATAAGTTTTTCCAAAAACTCGTTGTCATCTTCGATAACACGCAGAATAGAAGAAAAATTTTCGTCGTCTTTAATCACTTCTTTAGTGTGAGCAACAAGACTTTTAAGATAATCTATCGCATCGTGAGTATAATCGAAAATAATCTTGCCCCAAGGTGACAATGCGACATTTGAAAAATCGTCATACATTTTGAGTTTTTCATCCATCCACTTCTTCTCGAAAGGATGAGAACGCAAAAACTCGTGAATTTTCAATATACATTTTTGAAGATTTACATCGTCACGGTGGGACGCAAATGCTTCAACAAGTTCAAAAAACGACTGTTTCCCCTCGGTGTAAAGAGTATCGAGGGTAAGTTTCATTGCATCGGCTTTGATAGCATCAAGTTCGCTGTCGTCGGCAATACGGAAGTTTCTGTCTATATCGAGTTTGTAGAAATACTCCTTTACTATTGACGAGCAAAAAGAGTCTATTGTGCTGATATTAGCCTTTGGCAAAAGTGCTTTTTGGCGCAATAAGTTTAAATCGGTGGGGTTCTTTTTCAGTAACTCGTTCAGGGCTATTGTCAGCCTTTCTTTTAACTGCGCGGCTGCATCACGGGTATAGGTAACAATAAGTATTCTGTCAACGGGGATGGGATTTTCGGTGTCGGTTATCATCCTGATTGCACGCTCAACGAGGACGGCTGTTTTTCCCGAACCTGCCGCCGCGGAAACGACTACAGAACCTCCGCTGACTTCAATCGCATTCTTCTGCGCGGGAGTCCATTCTCTACTCATCTTCGCCCACCTCCTCGAAAATCATTTCGAACACTTCGTTCTTACTGAATTTCTTTATTTCTCTGTATTCGTCATCTTTTTTGTGTGAGCAAACACTTTTATACGCGCACCAATCGCAGGCGTTGTGGGTAGTGTCTTTTCGAGTCGGGTTTTCTTCTATCTCACCGTCTACGAGCGTCTGTGCCATATCGGTAATGAGCAAATCTATCTTTTTGAACAATGCTCCCATTTCTTCTAAAGAGGCAAGACAGTTACCGCCTTTTTTCACTACATCATCGGAAAGCACAACGGGGATATATACGCCTTGGGCTTCTTTTTCCATTGACTTTATGACATCTATATCATCAAGCAAAATGCCCTGCATACGGTATTTTTCATTATTCTTTTTTTCTATATCTTCTTTTGTATCGCTGTGCTTTACATTAAACGACGGTGACACGGCAGGCATATACAAAACTCCGGCAGGAGTCATTTTCTTTTTAAAATACCCCTCTCCGTTTTTCTGTATTGCCGCCATATAAATAAGCATCTGCAAATTTATTCCGTACACTATATCGGAGAGAGAAAACTCCTTTGTTCCCGTTTTGTAATCGACAATACGGACATAGTCTTTCCCGTCGATATTCAGTACATCTACTCTGTCGATACTCCCCCTTACGGATACAGAAAAATCGTCGTTGACTTTCAATGTATAAAGAGGGATATCTTCGCCTATCGAAAGTTCAAAATCGGATGGAGTAAATTTGCATTGGGAAAGTTCTTCGCAGATATGTTTTATCAGTTTTTCGGCGATTATTATCATTCGGCTGTAAAGATACATAAAGCGTTTTGTTTTGTCACTTTCATCACCGAAATGATTTGAAAAATATCCGTCTAAAATTTCTTTTACATCATCTTTTATTTCTTTTTCGGAAATATTAGAAAAATCACTTTCTTTGTATTTTTCAAAGAAATGCTCTAAAAGATAATGCATCATTGTGCCGTATTCGAGGGCATCCATTGATGCTTTCTTTCGTTCTTTAACATTGAGTCCGTAGTAGCAAAAATACTGGAACTTGCAGGCGTAGTATTTTTCTATCTGTGATGCGGAAAGTTTAGTATCAGTTGCAAAAAGTTTATTGGAAAGTTTCTTATCCTTTATGCTTGTTTTTTCGTCTTTCAGTTCATTATCAACGAGATTGAGAATATGAGAAAACTTTTCTTCATCTTTGAAACAGTCGTAAAGTTTCTTTATATCACCGCCGTCTTTTGAATAATAGCGGTCACAAAGATACTCAAACGCAGACTCTTCACTATAGAGCCTTTCTTCAATCGGGGTGTAATCGTCGTGCAACTCTTCAACATTCGGCAAAATGTCAAATATCTCTGATATTATCTCGGACGGCGAAACACGCTGTCCCGAAATTGTTGAAGTATAATAAGATACAAAAAGGTCTTCCCTTGCACTTGTAAGTGCCTTATACGCAAGGAATTTCTCGATTTTTGAAAGTTCTTCAATCGAGTCGGACACAGACAAGTCAAGTGTCATTAGAGTTTTTCGCTCGGTATCGGTGAACACTCCCGACTCAACGGGAGTACGCGGAAATTCTGTGTCGTTACAACCGATTACAAACACGGCTTTTTTGCTACCTAAATTTGCTCTGTCGGCAGATGCAACATCTACTTCATCTATACCTCGCGGGATGAATGATATTTCTGAATTAGAAAAATAAGTGTATAATAATTCGCTGTATCTTTTTGGACTTATGTTGTAATCGCCTATTACATTTACCATTTTGTCGAGGATATCACAAAGAAGATTATACATCCGCACTAATTCCTGCGAAATGCTTATATCCTCGTTTTTCTCATAAAAATCACAGAGTTTTTCGATATTTTCTTTACACTTGAAATCGTAAAGCAAATTCATCAAAGCCTTGCTGATACCTTTGCCGTCTGTATTCTTTACTGACACAGAGAATTTTTGCAAAGCCCTAATTATATCGCTACGCATATTCTCTACCCTTTTGAGAACCTTCAAATCGGTATTTGTAGGTTTATCTGTAAATCCACGGGGATTGCCTTTGAACTTTTCAAAGAACATTTTGCCCGTAATATCCCAGACAAAAAGGTAGTTTTCAAACTCGGCTATTTCTTCAAAACTATATGAAGTCAGCCCGGTTTTGAGCAAAGAGAGAACATCATCTTTGTCAAAACCGCCGTTTACTATATCAAAAGCGCAGGTGCAAAAACGAACTATCGGTTTTGAGTCAATTTCCTGCGGTTTGTCCATAAAGTAATTTATGTTGTACTTATCAAAAGCGGTGTCAAGAATACCGATATACTTATCGGGCTCACGCGATACAACGGCGATATCACGATATCTGTAGCCTTCGTCCATAACAAGTTTTGATATAGTCCGTGCGACAAAATCCGCCTCTTCAAAAATACTGCGGGCAAGAAAAACTTTTACATTTTCGCACTTTGAATTTGTCTTTTCTATTCTGAAAATATTCTGCTCAAGGGCTGACAAATCGTCACGCAAAAATCTGTGTTTATCTTTTAATTGTTCGTAGGGTTTTATACTGACACAGAGTTTTTTTGCAATATTTGATAGCCTTTTTCTTGTTCTGTCGCAGACGAAAAACAAATCACCATTACTACCGTTTAAAGAGTCAGTTTCCAATGCAAAAAAGATGTCTTTGCTCTGACCTATCAAGCATTCGAGTACATCATACTCCTGATGAGTAAAGCCGTAGAAAGAGTCAACCGCTATTGTGTAGCCACTAAACAAATCGTTGTCCCAAAGCATCTTCGCGGTTTTTGAAAGAGAGTCAAGCGGGTCGATATAACTTTTCTCAATCAACGCTGTGTATGTCTCGTAAATGAGTGCGGTTTCGTAGAGTTTTTGCGACAAAATTTCGTCGGTACATTTTTCGCTTGCGTCATATAGCATAGCGGTACTTATCGAGCATTTTTTGTATTCCTTTACCGCATTGAGCATAAGTTCTGCCAAATCGTATGATGACGCTCTTTTTGAAAACAAAGTAAGCGAGTCGTAGACCTCGTCGAGTGCAAGACTCATTATGACATGGCGAAGTCCCTCATCGGCAAACGATGAGTAAAGCATACCCATATTTTCAAACACATAGTCGCAAAGACGCGAAAAACCAAATACCTTTACATTCTGACAAAGCATAGGCCCGAGTCGGTCAAGAAAGACTTTCTCGGTTTCAAAAGAGCATTGGTCGGGGACAATAAACAAAAGTTTATTATCCCCCGCCTTTGCCATCTCGCAGAATTTATTGTAAAGGTATTCGGTTTTTCCTGTTCCCGATTGTCCTAAAACAAATGAAAGCATATTATTCCTCCTAACCATATACAAAAATAATAACATACGATGTGTACCATAAACAGTACATTAAATTATCTTTGTAAGGGTAAGGATATTACATCCGTTTTCAAAAGAATATGTAAGGTCATCCATGGTTTTCTTTACCATAAGAATACCAAGTCCGCCGATAGGTCGTTCATCGGCACTTTGAGTAATATCGGGGTCAACTTTTTTCAGCGGGTCAAAAGGTTTTCCTCTGTCGATAAAACTCAAAACGAACCTTCGTTCATCCTCGACAAACTCTATATTTATGTCTATCGTACCCATATCGGTATCGTAGGCATAATTTACTATATTTACGAAAACTTCTTCTGCCGCAACGGATATCTCTGCAAGAGGTCTCTGCGGGCAGTCAAACTTTTCTAATTGCCTTTCAAGGTAATGCATAAAGGGTGAAAATTCTTTATGGTTTGCTTCAAAACGCTTTTTGAGTATGATTTTCTTTTTGGCATATTTCTTGAATTCAAGTTCAAGCATAGTGATATCGTCGAACTGCTCAACATCACCGACAAATTCGTCTATATCTTTTTTTACGCCGGCAAGCGTTTGCGTTACGCTGTCGCTTGTATGCTCGTTTAAATAATTTTTGAGCCTTTCGTCACCGTAAAGTTTGTCGTTGATATCGGTGGCTTCGGTTACGCCGTCTGTATATAAAAACAGTTTGTCGCCGACTTCGAATTTCATTTCTGCCTGTTTGTATATAATTCCTTCCATACCGGCAAGAACAAGACCGGAGCGACCTTTTAGGTAGGAAAACTCACCGTCTTTTGTTCTGACAAGCGGTGGGTTATGTCCTGCATTTACATAGACTAAATTACCTCTTGCTATATCAAGAATACCCATCCAAGCGGTTACGAAAAGCCCTGCTTCGTTAGTCTCGCAAAGCATATTATTTACCGTTGTAAA
>JAZLJE010000039.1:0-9660 GCA_045617705.1 Ruminococcus sp. | reverse complement strand
ATTGCCGCTGTGTATATTTGGATTATCCGCGGAACCCCTATGCTTGTACAGGCGTTTATTGTCTTCTTCGGTTTCCCGCAGGTTATCCAGTTGCTTTCACCGAGTTTCAGGCTTGATGCGTTCACAGCGGGAATTATCACTTTGAGCCTTAACGCAGGTGCATACCTTGCCGAGATTTTCCGCGGCGGTATTATGGCTGTGCCAAAGGGACAGGAAGAAGCCGCGCGTTCTTTGGGACTTTCAAAGTCAAAAACAATGATAAAAGTTGTTTTACCGCAGGCGTTCAAGGTTTCAATCCCTTCGCTTGTAAATCAGTTTATCATTTCCATAAAGGATACATCTATCCTTTCCTGTATCGGACTTGCCGAATTGGTTAACAAAGCAAAAACCTATGTCGGCTCATCGTATCAGTTCTTTTCGACTTACATATTGGTAGCGGCTTTTTACCTCGTTATCATATCATTGCTTATGATTTTGTCGAATTATGTAGAAAAGAGATTTAAGTATGAAACAAAAAAGACAAGACACAATGAATAAACTTGATGTCAATGAAAAGTTAATAGTCAAGGACCTTCATAAGCATTTCGGCAAATTACAGGTTTTAAACGGCATTGATACTACCGTAAGTGAAGGTGAAGTTGTCTGTGTTATCGGTCCTTCCGGTTCGGGTAAGTCCACCTTTTTGCGTTGCTTAAATCAACTTGAAGAAGTTACTTCGGGTACCATTATCATCGATGGCTACGATATTACCGACAAAAAGGTAAATATCAACAAGGTTAGAGAGAATATCGGAATGGTTTTCCAGTCGTTCCATCTTTTCCCGAATATGACCGTCAAGAAGAACATTATGATGGCACCTGTAACGCTGAAAAAGATGTCGACAGAAGAAGCAGAAAAAAAGGCAGAAGAACTCTTAACAAGAGTAGGTCTGCTTGATAAAAAAGATGCTTTCCCGATTGAACTTTCCGGCGGACAGCAACAGCGTGTTGCCATTGCCCGTGCACTTGCTATGAACCCCGATATTATGCTCTTTGACGAGCCTACATCCGCACTCGACCCCGAAATGGTCGGAGAAGTTTTGGATGTTATGAAAGAACTCGCAAGAGAGGGTATGACGATGATAGTTGTTACCCACGAAATGGGCTTTGCAAGAGAAGTTGCCGACCGTGTTATCTTTATGGACGGCGGTATTATCGTTGAAGAAGGCTCACCTATGGAAGTTTTCCTCAATCCCCGACAGGAAAGAACACAGGATTTCTTAAAGAAAGTTTTATAAACTTACATAAAAAACACCCGTTTGTGATTATCACAAACGGGTTATTTTTTATCTTTATCTCCAGTTTAATGTGTCTTGATATACATTGATGTAGTCTTGAGCACTTCTATCCCAAGAGTTGTTGCTCATCATAGCACGCCACATAAGTTGATGCCAGCCCTGGTCATCATAGATACCCGACAAAGCACGCTTAACAGCGTTACACATATCTGCGATATCATAGTTACGGAAGGTAAAGCCGTTGCCATAGTTATCGGCTGAATCAAATACAGAGTCTTTCAGTCCGCCGACTTCTCTGACAACCGGGATAGTACCGTAGCGAAGTGCTATCATCTGCGAAAGTCCGCAGGGCTCTTGACGAGACGGCATAAGGAAGATATCCGAACCTGAATAAATCTTTCTTGCAAGTTCGGGAACGAAACCGTGGCAGAAACATACTCTGCCGGGATAGTTCCATTGCAGGTCGTTGAAGAATTTTTCGTATTCATCATCGCCCGAACCCAAGATGACAAACTGCATATTATTGTTGTTGAGCAGGTCCTGAATACCGCCGCGAACAAGGTCAAGTCCTTTGTGTGCAACAAGACGGGTAATCATAGAAACAATTGGTATTTGCCAGTTTTGCTCAATGCCGAGACGCTCCTGAAGTCTTCTCTTACATTCGCCTTTACCGCGCATATCGTCTTTTGTATAGTTGCAGTAGAGTTGATAGTCGGTAGCGGGGTCGTAACTTGCCTCGTCAATACCGTTGAGAATACCGCAAAGTTTGTAGTGATTGCGGTTTAGTGAGTGGTGCAGTCCGTAGGAGTACCACGGGTCTTTTATTTCTGCGGCATAACTCGGTGAAACGGTGGTAACTCTTGTCGCACATTCGATAGCACCTTTCATCATATTGAGTTTGCCGTCCATCTCGATTATCTTTGTTTCTGTCGGAGGAATACCGACGCACTCTGTATTAACTTCCCAACCGTACATACCCTGATACTGAATATTGTGAATGGTGAAAACGCTCTTGATGTTGTAGTACCACGGATTTTTTGAATAGAAAAGATAGTAGTAAACGGGAACTAAAGCGGTCTGCCAGTCATTCGTATGGATAATATCGGGGTGGAAATCGATATAAGGAAGCATTTCAAGAATAGCACGAGAGAAGAAAGCAAATCTTTCGGCATCATCATAGAAACCGTAGAGTTTATCTCTCTTGAAATAGTATTCGTTGTCGATAAAGTAGTATGTGCAGTCATTCCATCTTGCCCAGAAAAGTCCGCAGTATTGGTGACGCCATGCAACAGGAACAGTAAAATTAGTGATAAAATTTAACTGATTTTTCAAGTCCTGCGGAATAGTGCCGTAAAGGGGCATAACGATACGGCAGTCCTGACCTTTTCTGCAAAGAGTATGGGGCAGAGAGCCTGCTACATCTGCAAGTCCGCCTGAACCGGCAAAAGGATTTGCTTCACTTGTGCAATATAATATTCTCATAAAAATTCCTCCGATTATGGTGATAATTTATACAATGGATTTTTTTGCTATATACATAGGATAGGAGTCGCAACCTTGAACTTGTCGTCCCTCTTTTATGGTGACATCTTTGTCGATAACAACATGAGAGAGTATTGAGTTGTCGGAAATTACGGTATCCTGCATAATGATGCTGTCTTTAACGATAGTGTTCTTACCGACATAAACGCCTTTTGAGATAATAGAGTTCTCAACAGTACCGTTGATTATACAGCCTTGTGCGATAAGAGAGTTCTTTACAGAACTTTCGAGTCCGTATTTACAGGGGATATCATCACGAACTTTGGTGTAGATGGGGCGTTGCGGGTTGAAAAGTTCATCTCTTACACTGCTGTCCATAAGTTTCATATTTGCGTCGAAATATGCTTTGACAGATGTAATAAATTCACAGTAACCCATACTTTCATATCCGTAGAGTTTATATTTTGGTATGTTCGGCTGGAAGATATCTCTGATAAATTCATACTTACATTCGGCAATACATTTTTTAACGGCAGCCGTCAGAAAATCTTTCTTCATCAGAATTGAGCCTGTTGTAAGGTTGTACTCATCATTTGTGACGGGTGAAACCATAATTTTCGTAATTCTGCTGTCGCCGTCGAGTTCAAGAATAGAACGAAAATCACTTTGAATATGGTCAATGCGTTTTTTGGTATAAACGAAAGTGACATCAGCACCTTTTTCTTCATGGAACGCAAGAACTTTTGTATAGTCAATATTCATAATACAGTCGGACGGAGAAATCAGTACATATTCTTCGTCACCGTGTTCAATATATCCGTGAAGATTGCTGAATGTTTCGATAAGGTTAGAAAAATCGTGCTCACCGTAGGGCGGAAGAATAGAAAGACCGCTTCTGCGTCTTGCGAGGTCCCAAGCACTTCCTGAGCCTAAATGGTCCATAAGCGAGTGGAAATTACTCTTTGCGATAATGCCGACATTGTTAATGCCGGAGTTACTCATATTCGAAAGAGGAAAGTCGATGATGCGGTATTTTCCGCCGAAAGGAACGCTTCCCATAGTGCGTTGTGCGGTGAGGTCGGGAAGATGCTTTTCGTTGGTGTTGGCAAAAATCAAACCTAAAATTTTATTGCTTCCCATAATCACACCTCCACATCTTTGTCTATCATTTCTTTCGGACCGATAACAACATTTTCGCCGATAGTCAAGCCGTCGCCGATAACGGTAACGCCCCAATCGTCAAGGTTTTCGACATCGGACGGGTTAGCACCGATTTTTGCACCTTTTTTGATTACGGTGTTTTCGCTGACTATGGAGAACTGAATGTTTGCGCCGTCTTCGATAACCGTGTTCGGCATAATGATAGAGGAGTTAATTGTTGCACCTTTTCCGATAGTAACACCGGAAAAGAGAATGGAAAATTCGAGTTTGCCGTCAACTTTGCAACCGTCGGAAATCATCGAGTTTTGTATCTCGGCATCTTTGCCGACATAGTGCGGGGGCATCATGGGATTTCTTGAATAGATACCTCTTAAGTCGAGAGTAACATTCGGGTCTAACAAATCCATATTTGCTTCCCAAAGGCTGTCGATAGTACCGACATCTTTCCAGTATCCCTCGAAAGGATAAGCAAACATCTTCTCGCCTGAATTAAGCATAAACGGCAGAACATCTTTGCCGAAGTCGTTTGAAGAATTTTCGTTAGCCTCGTCTTTGATGAGATACTCTTTGAGTATTTTCCAACTGAAAACATAGATACCCATAGAAGCGTTGGTGCTCTTCGGGTATTCGGGCTTCTCGTCAAATTCATAGATAGAGCCGTCTTCGTTTGTGTTGGGGATACCGAAACGAGATGCCTCTTCAAGAGGAACATCAATAACTGCAATAGTACAGGCAGCACCTTTTTTCTTATGGTACTTAATCATTTCGGCGTAGTCCATCTTGTAGATGTGGTCGCCTGAAAGTACAACAATGTAGTCGGGGTCGTATCTGTCAATATATCCTATATTCTGATATATCGCGTTGGCAGTACCGGAATACCAGTCCGAGCCTTCTTTTGACTCATAAGGGGAAAGGCAGGTAACACCGGAATGCATACCGTCCAAATCCCACGGCTGACCGTTGCCGACATACTCATTGAGTTCAAGCGGTTGGTACTGTGTCAGCACGCCGACTGCCTCAATTCCGGAGTTTATACAGTTGGAAAGAGGAAAGTCGATAATTCTGTATTTCCCGCCGAAAGGTACGGCGGGTTTTGCAATTTTCTTTGTCAGTACACCGAGACGAGAACCTTGTCCTCCTGCAAGGAGCATCGCAACGGTTTCTTTTTTAGGTAACATATTGTTCCCTCCAAAATTTCAATAAATTTATTTTATCAAAACATTGAGTTATTTCTTGTCGGTTTCGGTGGTTTTTTTAGCAGCAGGTTTTTTAGCGGCAGATTTCTTTGTCGCGGGCTTTTTGTCATCTGCTTTTTTGGTGTCTGCCTTTTTTACGGCGGCTTTTTTAGCAGTTGATTTTTTAGCGCCGGTCTTTTTTGCTTCTGCTTCTTTTGCTTTCTTTGCAGCAGCGCGCTTTTCTCTTGCTTTTCTTGCGGCTTCGCGTTTCTTTTCAGCGGGACTTTGCATTTTCTTTGTGCATTTGAAGTACATTGCACTCATCGGCGGAAGGTTAAGTTTAATTGACTGTTCAAAGCCGTGCATAGCCTCACCGTCGGATTTTATCTCTGCACCGTTTGTGATACCCGAACCGCCGAAATCAATGTTGTCGGAGTTAAATACTTCGGTGTAGATACCGTAGTCGGGAACACCGATAAAGTAGTTTTCTCTGTACATCGGCTGGAAGTTGCATACAACGATAACGTTGTTTCCGTCTTTATCAATACGGCGGAAAGCAATAACAGACTGCTGATAGTCGTCGTGATGAATCCAGTTGAAGCCTTCCCAGGTGAAGTCAACCTGATACATACATTTGTTGTCAAGATAGAATTTGTTAAGTGCTTTGAAGAAATCGTTTAGCTGTTTGTGCTTATCGTAGCCCAAAAGTCCCCATTGAAGTTCTTCTGTTGAGTTCCATTCGTCAAACTGTCCGAGTTCGGCACCCATAAAGGTGAGTTTCTTTCCGGGGTGAGCCATCATATAGGAAAGGAAGACCCGAACACCCGCGAATTTCATATCATAGTCGCCGGGCATTTTGTTGATGAGAGAACCTTTGCCGTAAACAACTTCATCGTGAGAAATCGGGAGCAGGAAGTTTTCGGAGAAAGCATAGAGGAAGGAGAAAGTGATGTTGTCGTGGTGATACGGTCTCCAAAGCGGGTCAAGCGACATATATGAGAGCATATCGTTCATCCAGCCCATATTCCATTTGTAGTCAAATCCAAGACCGCCGTCGGATACAGGACGGGAAACCATCGGCCATGATGTGCTTTCTTCGGCAATCATCATAACATCGGGATGATGCAGATGAACTGCTGTGTTGAGTCTTTGTAAGAACTCAACTGCTTCAAGGTGTTCGTGACCGCCGTACTGGTTTGCTACCCATTCGCCGTCTTTGCGGTTGTAGTCGAGGTATAGCATAGAAGCAACAGCGTCAACTCTGATACCGTCAACATGATATTTGTCAAGCCAGAACATAGCAGAAGAAACAAGGAAGGAGATAACTTCGTATCTTGCATAGTCAAATACATAGGTGCCCCATTCTTTGTGTTCGCCTTTTCTGGAGTCTTCGTATTCGTAGCAATGAATACCGTCAAAACGGCCGAGACCGTGGGCATCTTTCGGGAAGTGAGCGGGAACCCAGTCGAGGATAACGCCGATACCTGCCTGATGGCAACGGTCAATAAAGTTCATAAACTGCTCAGGCGAGCCGTAGCGGGAAGTAGCGGCATAGTAGCCTGTTACCTGATAGCCCCAAGAACCGTCGAAGGGATATTCGGTCATCGGCATAAATTCAATGTGGGTGTAGCCCATATCTTTGACATAGGGGATAAGTTCATCGGCAAGTTTATCGTATGAAAAAACATTTCCGTCTGCGTATTTACGCCAAGAGCCTGCATGAACCTCGTAAATATTTACAGGGTTTTCATAATGCGGGTTGTTTTTCTTGTATTCAAACCACGCGTCGTCGTTCCATGTGTATTTGTCGATGTCATAAATCATGGAAGCGTTGTCGGGACGAGTCTGACAATGGAAAGCATACGGGTCGGTTTTGAGAATTTTCTCAAACCAAGGTGTTTCGACGCAGTATTTGTAGATTTCATATTCACCGAGTCCTTCGATGAACAGTTCCCAAACACCGCCGTCGCTGATTTTATACATATAGTTAGCCATTTTGTCCCAGTTGTTAAAGTTACCGACAACGGAAACGGTCAGGGCATTTGGAGCCCATACACGAAAGACAACACCGTCTTTTCCGTCCCAAGAAACTTTGTGAGCACCTAAAAACTCATAGGCTCTTACGGCATCACCGCCGTGAAACAGGTCAAGAGGATATCTTTCATCGTTAAGTTGATAATTCATAAAGTTGTCTCCTTGCTTTTAATAGTACAAAATATATCTGAACATATTTCATCTAATATATTTTACCAATTTTTTAGTACAATTTCAAGTAAAAACGGAAATTGATTTCCAAAGTTTTAGTGCATTTTTTATAAATATTGTCAAATTATAGGTGTTATTATACAAAAAACCAACGCTATTTTTGTCAATACATATAGTGTATAAAAAATTGAGTGAATAATTATGATAAAATTTTTCATATTGTATTGTAAAGAAAGAGATTTTTTGAAAAGGTAAAATAATTGCAAATTAGAATTAAATTTTTGCAATATTTCTTGACTTTTTCTATGTCGTATATTAAAATGAACATGGATGCTTAAGGCATTCGGAGTAACTGCATCAACCGGACGCAGTATTCCTATTCTTTTATGGACTCTATCAAGAGCCGTTATATTATAGATATTTTTACAAAGGTTTTTCGGTATATCCCTTACCGAACGGCTGACTATTGCCAACTGTTTATACCACTTTACAACTAATACTGATACATGTCTTCTGACATTTGGTGATACAAATTGAATATCTTTGTAACGGCACCCGTAAGTTGAGTTTGATTCGCTAATTTTATTAGGAAAATCAAATCAAGGAGGTGTCAAATCAAATGGGCTTATGGTTATCAATTCTGCTCATAGCAGTAGCGCTTATCGTCGGCTTGGTAGTCGGCGGAGTAGTAGGCAACGCTTATCGTAAGAAAGTTGCCGAGGCTGAAATAGGCAGCGCAGAGCAGGAGGCTAAACGCATTTTAAGCGACGCTATAAAGAATGCAGAAGCCAAGAAAAAAGAAGCCATCCTTGAAGGAAAAGACGAGGTTCACCGTCTGCGTAATGAAAGTGAAAAAGAACTTTCCGAACGCCGCAAGGAGGTTCAGCGTCAGGAACGACGCATCCAGCAAAAAGAAGAAACCCTTGACCGCAAGATAGATAATATCGAGCAAAAGGAAGAAAAAGTACAAAAGAAAATGAAAGAAGCCGAGGCACGACTCGCCGAGGTGGAAACAATCAAGAAGAGTCAATTTGAAATGCTCGAAAGGATTTCGGGCTACACAGTAGAGCAGGCAAAGGCATATTTGCTCGAACAGTTAGAACAGGAACTTTCTCACGAAAAGTCTTTGAAGATTATGGAGTACGAACAGCAACTCAAAGACGAATCCGACAAGAAAGCAAGAAACATCATTTCGCTTGCTATCCAGCGTCTTGCAGCAGACCAGGTTGCCGAGGCTACCGTATCTGTTGTACCGTTGCCTAACGATGAAATGAAAGGCAGAATTATCGGACGCGAAGGCCGTAACATTCGCGCTATCGAAACACTCACAGGTGTTGACCTTATTATCGACGACACACCCGAGGCTATCACATTATCCTCATTCGAGCCTGTCAGAAGAGAAATCGCAAGACTTTCTCTTGAAAAACTTATTTCCGACGGGCGTATACATCCCGCAAGGGTTGAAGAAATGGTAGAAAAATCCCGCCGTGAGGTCGAGGCTACCATTAAACAAGAGGGCGAAAGAACAGTCCTCGAAGCAGGAGTTAACGGTATTCACCCCGAACTTATCAAGTTGTTAGGCAGACTTAAATACCGTACCTCTTACGGACAAAATGTTTTGAAACATTCTTTGGAAGTTTGTTATCTTTCCGGAATGATTGCATCAGAACTCGGCATTGACCCGACTGTTGCAAAGCGAGCCGGACTTCTGCACGATATCGGAAAGGCTCTCGACCACGAAATCGAGGGCAGCCATATCGAAATCGGCGTTGATGTAGCAAGAAAGTATAAGGAAAGCGACGCGGTTATCCACGCTATCCACGCTCACCACGGCGATGTAGAGGCAAAAACTATCGTTGCCTGTATCGTTCAGGCGGCAGATGCTATCTCGGCAGCCCGTCCCGGCGCCCGCAGAGAAAACCTCGAAAACTACATCAAGCGTCTGCAAAAACTCGAGGAAGTCGCTTCATCATTCCCCGGAGTTGAAACATCATTTGCCATTCAGGCAGGCCGTGAGGTTCGTATTATGGTCAAGCCCGAAGCGGTCAAAGATGACTCTATGGCTTCTCTTGCAAGAGATATCTGCAAGAAGATTGAAGAAGACCTCGAATATCCCGGACAGATAAAAGTAAATATCATCCGCGAAAGCAGAGCAGTTGACTTTGCAAAATAATTCTATTTTAGAAATAACAGGCTGTGACGAATTTTCGTCACAGCCTGTTTTAGTTTTTAAGTTATAAGTGTTTAGTTTTTAGAAATCCAAAAATCGCTCTGCGATTTTCCCTTAATTGTCAATTATCAATTATTCATTTTCATAGTTCCACTTTGGAATGTACTTTTCGTCTGCGGAGGAGAGTTCCT
>JAZLJE010000038.1:0-2023 GCA_045617705.1 Ruminococcus sp. | reverse complement strand
TATTTACAGTCAATACTTTCGGTAACATTTTTGTAATAATATTTTGCAAAATCTACCATTTATTGCCACTTTTTATAATCAATTTTGAATATTTGTGCTTGGGTTTTTTACTTATTCATAAATATTCTTTAATATCGGAGGCATTTATATGCAGGAAATAAAAAGAAATCTCAGTTTGCTTACTGATTTTTATGAACTGACCATGGCAGGCGGTTACTTTGAAAACGGTTTAAAAGATAAAATCGCCTACTTTGATATGTTCTACCGAAGAAATCCCGATAACGCAGGTTTTGCAATTATGGCAGGCGTTGAGCAGATGGTGGAATACCTTCAAAACCTAAAATTTACCGATGAAGATGTAAAATACCTTGAAAGCAGAGGTATATTTTCAAAGGAATTTCTTGAATACATACGAAATTTCAAGTTTACTTGTGATGTTTGGGCAGTACCCGAGGGAACTCCAATATTCCCTTATGAGCCTATTATCACAGTAAGAGGTCCTGTAATCGAAGCACAACTTGTTGAAACGATGATACTTCTTTGTATAAATCATCAGACACTTATCACAACAAAGGCAAACAGAATTGTCAGGGCAGCGAACGGCAGGGCTGTTATGGAATTCGGCTCAAGAAGGGCTCAAGGATTTGACGCTGCTGTTTTAGGCGCTCGTGCTGCATATATCGGCGGATGTGTCGGTACAGCCTGCACTATTGCCGACAGAGATGAAAAAATCCCCGCACTTGGTACTATGGCTCATTCGTGGGTACAGATGTTTGACTCTGAATATGAGGCTTTCAAGGCTTATGCTGAGCAATATCCTAACTCCTGCACGCTTCTTGTTGATACATATAATGTAATAAAATCGGGTGTACCAAATGCTATAAAAGTATTTGATGAAGTCTTAAAGCCGCAGGGAATTCGCCCCGCAGGAATAAGAATAGACTCGGGGGATATCACCTATCTTTCAAGAAAAGCAAGAAAAATGCTTGATGATGCAGGATATGAAGACTGCAAAATCTGTGCTTCGAACTCGCTTGACGAATACATTATCCGCGATATGCTCTTGCAGGGTGCAAAGGTTGACACTTTCGGAGTCGGTGAAAGACTTATCACTTCTTCAAGTGAGCCTGTTTTCGGCGGTGTTTATAAACTTGTTGCGGTTGAAGATGAACAGGGGACTGTTATTCCGAAAATCAAAGTCAGCGAGAATGTTGAAAAAATTACTACTCCGGGATACAAGGAACTTTACAGACTCTATGACAGAGAAACAAACAAGGCTATCGCTGATGTAATTACACTCGCAGATGAGAAAATCGACGACAACGAGCCTTACGAAATCTTTGACCCGAATTACACCTGGAAAAGAAAAACAATTACCGATTTTCTTGCCATTCCGCTTCGTAAACAGTATTTCAAAAAAGGTAAGTTAATCAGAGAAATGCCGGATTTACTGCAAATTCGCCATTACTGTGAGGCTAATATGAAAACGCTTTGGGACGAGGTCAAGCGTTTCGAAAATCCGCATAAATACTATGTTGACCTATCTAAAAAACTATGGGATATCAAACACACTATGCTTGAAACACAAAGGAATAATAAATAAAAATAACATCCGACTTCGGTCGGATTTTATTTTTATTTACAATATTTAGTATTTAGTTTTTAGTATTTAGTCAATTTGCACTTGATGTTAGTTGTGATGCCTGGGAAGATGTTACGACTGCATCTTCGTAAATAAATGATGCAAGGTCCATTCTTGTCTTATCCCAATCGGTGACAACGATAACAGATTGTCCGTCGTCGGTTGTACCGTATCGCCAGCATCCTTCAATGGGAATACAAATTTCTACCATATCGTAATTGATATAAGTCATTATGTTTTGTACAAGGAAGGTGATATCGCTCTTTTTGAGGTTGGTTGTAACAAGAGGTCCGATTTCGTTGACAATCTGGACCAAATCGGTAATAGATGCTTTTTCACGCAAATCTTTGAGTATTGTTTCGATAAATTTTCTCTGGCGTT
>JAZLJE010000037.1:0-3716 GCA_045617705.1 Ruminococcus sp. | reverse complement strand
CCTAAATGCTAAGAAAATGAGATAAACGAATCTGTTTTCCGAAGTGGAGCGTAGCGGAACGGAGGAAAACAGATTCGGGCGCCGCATCAGGCGGCAGTCGAATTTTTATGTGCCATCGCCCATTCCCGGTATTTTACCGGAGATAATCCATAAGGATTTGATGTATCCTATTTTCCCAAGAAATTATACTATACAAAATCGCAGAGAGAAAGAAAATCGAATATAGATTTAGCATTTTTAGAAATCGGATTTAGAAATTGCGGTTTACCGGATTTTGTAACAGTTGCTTTAATTTTGCCGAGTTCAAGCAAAATTTTGCGGAAAGTAAGATTGCCGTTTCGGATATATTCGGAAAGGCAATTTTTCATTTCCGAATGTACTATCAAAGCAAGAAAAGCACAAAATGCTTTACCCTGTGCGGTTTCATCACTATGGGTATACAGTCTTCTCATATCAATTTCGTTTTTAAGATTATCAAAGCTTTTTTCAACAGTATCTCTTCTACGGTATATTTCAAGTATTTCCTTGCTTGTTTTTCTGAAATCCGTTTCCGCAATATAGAAAAATCCGCAGTATGACAGAGCCTTGTTTATCGCTTCGTCATTTCGCTTATATCCTAATTTTCCGTCCTTTGAACGGTTTATAAAGAAATATTTATCATAGTGCAGATTTCTGTCCGGCGGTTCTTCCATTGACGAAAGTTCTTCCTCTTGCTTTGCTATCTCCTTTTGTAGACTTTCAGCATCGGTGGCGGCTTTTATTGGGTCATAGTATATATGTACCTTCATTCTGAACCCCAGTTCGGTTACTTCATAAGCTTTCCCATAGGGCATACCTAAACCAAGATAGCATTCCATACGGTTTACTATCTCACTTCTGTGTTTCTCTGTAAGTTCTTTGCAATATTTAAGACCGCTTGGCAATGCAATTAAAAATGTATATCCCTTTTCGGTTATTGTTCTCAGATTTTCCTTTGAATAAAAACCTCTGTCCATAACGAATTTAAGCCGTTTGTGATGCAAAAATCCTTCTGTATCACTCATCATATACGGTAAATGTGCTTTATCCGGTATACTTCCCGGATATATCCTGTAATAAAGCGGTATTTTGCTTTCTTCTCCGAAATACATCCCGAAGTTTATTTGTCTTAATTTTTCTTTATCTCGGTTATATCCCCATTCAAGACTTTCCATTCCTTTTCCATATGATGAAAGGGATGTTACATCGTAAGCGATATATTCATCTGTTGATTTCCTTTTCATCCAGTTATTAAAAAACAGTTTTCTTTTGGCATCTGTTATGGAAATAAATAACCGACTTACATCTGCATTTGATATATTTTCCTTGCTATATGTAATATTCTCATCCTGCCAATCGGGAAGATAATACATCACATTCCCTTCATTCAGCATATATTGAGCCACCGTCAGCATAGCATCACTTTTTTCTCCGAATATCTCTCTTACACACTTTTCAAGTCCGATTCGCTTTGCAACTCCCGAAAAAGCAAGGTGATTCCCTATGGATTTTACAAAAATTTCTTTCTTATTCGGATTCTCTTTTCCGAATATTTCATAGTAATTTCTATTTGGTATAAGCTTTCCGCTTCCTTCATCAAGTTTTCCTATTGCCACTCTTTCACTTGTGGGTTTGCCGTACTTATTCCGATATGCTCTGACGGTATATTGTATGTATGTCACTCCATTTCTCGGCACCTTTACGCAATGTGCCGGCATTTCTACTTTTATTTCATTATTCAATGCCATTTTTTATTCCCTCTATTATATTTATGTATATTAGTATTATACTATACCACGCTAAAAAAATCAAGCCTTTTTTGCGTTTTTTTCGCATTTCTTGCTTGGTTTTTTGCTTTTCTATACCGTATGTTACGATTTTTCGGGAATTTAGGTTATAACAAAGAATCCGTTGACACCGATAAAAAAGGTTTTGATGCCGATAATCCGATATCAAAACCCATATAAAAAGCAGATAGTAAAATGAATAATATAAACGGTTGGTGTAAAGTTTTGGAAACTGTCAAAAAGAAAATCCACTTGCCAGCCGAAAATGGCTTAAACAAGCGGATTTCTGGTTGCGGGGGTGGGACTTGAACCACACGACCTCCGGGTTATGAGCCCGACGAGCTACCAACTGCTCCACCCCGCGATATTTACGCGCTCTTGCGAGTGCTTGAATAATATACACCATCGGCGGTGATTTGTCAAGATATTTTACATAAAAATCTTTCCCCATATTTTACATAAAAATCTTTCCCCATATTTCGCGCGAGGTTCGCCGCCGGTTTTGTGCGGCGATTTCGCTTGAATCGCACAAAAAGAATTTTTGCTTAAATTCCGTTTCGCGTCGGTGATTCCGCAAGGAATATCCTTTTACTGTCAAAATCCACGGTTACATCGGTATGCAAGAATAATACCACAAAACAATTTGATTTTCTACAATTATGATGCCGATTTTGTCATTTTAATAAAATATTTCATTTATGTGGCAAAAACACTTGACTTTATTTTTCTGTTAAATATAATCATAACAAAGGGGATGTTTGTATGAATTTAGATGCTATACTTGAATTCTTAAAGCTTGCGCCGCGTCAGCAGACCGCATTTTATGCGCTTATCGATGCATTCAAGGGCTTGACGGGCGAGATGTCCGTTCAGAAGCTTGTAGCTTCGTTTATGGTTATTGTTGAAATGCTCGGTTGCATTATATTCGATACGCCCGTAACACCGCGCGGCGAGGCGCTTGATATTTCGGGTTACGAGCTCGTTTTCTGCGATGATTTTGACGGCGATTCGCTCGATTACACCGTGTGGAAGCACCGCGGCGAGGGCTCGAGGCGCAACGGCTATAACGCAAGCAGTCAGGCGGTTGTTAAGAACGGCGAGCTTACTCTCACTGCCGAATACCTTACCGACGGTATGTACGGTGAGGGTTGGTACTCGGGTATGATAAGCCTGCGCAAGCTCTATAAGCAGGGCTACTACGAAATAAGGTGCAAATGCAATGCCGATGATGAATTCTGGAGCGCATTCTGGATTCAGGCGATAGAAGGTCCCTACGACCACAACATTTCGCGCGGCGGTGTCGGCGGTGCGGAAATCGATATTTTCGAAGCAATGTCCTATGATGCCGCACTCAAATCAAACCGCAACGCCGTAACATCCACCGTTCACTGCAACGGCGTGGATGACGATATTGAAAATATCGATTCGCTCTGCGTAGGCGAGTTCAAGGTCGGCAAGGATATTTACAACGAGTACAACACCTACGGCGTTAAGTGGACCGAGGATGAATACATCTTCTACATCAACGGCGTGGAAAGCGGCAGGACCTCGTTCGGCAAGGGTACTTCACAGGTGCCCGAGGAGGTTATAGTTTCGCTTGAAATCCCCAACGAGATAACTCACGATACCGATTTTACCACACAGATGGTCGTGGATTATGTGAAGATTTATCAGTGATTTCAGTTTTCAGTTTTCGGTTTTCAGATTTCAGTTTTCAGTTTTCAGATTTCAGAATTTTCAAAAAACAGTGCGTCTTTTCGTAAATCGCGTTGTTTATATTTTGCCCCGCGGTTTTGATAACGAAAAAACAGAACGAATCGTACGGGTGGCACCCCGTGCCACCCGGGTCAATCGCGGAGCGATTGACAAATGAAAACAACATAAACCACAAAAATCGCGCTGATTACACCA
>JAZLJE010000036.1:0-17071 GCA_045617705.1 Ruminococcus sp. | reverse complement strand
TTACATTCTTTCAGGGCAGGTGATATTGAACATATCGAGAACATTTTTAATTACTGTTTTTGCACCTAAACAAAGTGTAAGTCTTGCCTGCATAAGGCTTTCGTCTTCGCCTTTAACACGGCACGCGTTGTAGAACTTGTGGAAGAGTGTCGCGATATCTGTGACATAGCGGGTAATCTTTGTCGGGTCGTATTCTTTCGCGGCACTTTCTATCTCGGTATCAAAGTCCGAAAGACGGTTGATTAGTTCGATTTCTTCATCTTTATTAAGAAGTGTCAGTTCATCATCTGTGCATTTTCTGATGTGAATGTTGTCGAGTTCCAAAGCACGAATGATAGAGCAAATTCTTGCGTGAGCATACTGAACATAGTAAACGGGGTTATCGCTGTCCTGTGTTACCGCAAGGTCAAGGTCAAAGTCCATCTGTGAATTTGCTTCGCGTGTGTTGAAAAGGAACCTTGCGCTGTCGACGGGTACTTCGTCAAGCAGGTCGGAAAGTTGTATTGCCTTACCCGTACGCTTGCTCATCCTGACGATTTCGCCAGATCGAACGAGTTTGACAAGTTGCATAAGGAGTACATCGAGTTTGTCACCGTCATAGCCGATTGCATCCATAGCACCCTGCATACGCATAACATGGCCGTGGTGGTCAGCACCCCAAACATCAATAAGGCGAGAGAAACCGCGGTCGAATTTGTCTTTGTGATAAGCAATATCGGAGGCAAAGTAGGTCGGATTACCGTTGTTTCTTATCAGCACATCGTCTTTGAGTTCAAGTTTGTCTATATATTCCTGTGTCTTGCCTTTTCTTAAAAGTCGCTCGGTACAGACTTCTGCATTTTTGTACCACAATGCACCGTCTTTTTCGTAGGTAAGACCTTTCTCTGTCAAAGTTTCTACTATTCGTTTGATGTCGCCTGACTCGTGCAGAGTGCTTTCGAAAAACCACTTGTCGTAGTTTATGCGGTATTTTTTCATATCAGCCTGCATTTTGTCGATATTCTTCGGCAGAGCAAAGTCAACGAGGACTTTCTTTCTCTTTTCGCTGTCTTTATCTACAAGAAAATCACCGTAGATGTCGGCATATTCTTTTGCACGCTCGGTGATGTCTGCGCCTTGGTATCCGTCTTCGGGAAATTCTACAGAGTCATCATAAATTTGCAGATATCTTGCTTCAAGCGAACAGGCGAATTTTTCAATCTGGTTTCCTGCATCGTTGACATAAAACTCACGCCATACATCATATCCCGCTTTTTGCAAAACAGAAGCAAGACAATCACCCAAAGCACCGCCGCGGGCGTTACCCATGTGCATAGGTCCTGTCGGGTTTGCGGAAACAAATTCAACCATAATCTTTTCGCCGTTGCCGAAATCGGACTTGCCGTAGTGTTCGCCCTCATTTTCAATATCACGAAGAACATTTTTGTAGTATTCCTTACCGAAAAAGAAGTTGATAAATCCCGGCCCTGCTATTTCGCAACGGTCGATAAGAGTGTTAGATAGGTCGATATTCTCAACTATCGCCTGCGCAATTTTTATCGGTGCGGTTTTGAAAGTTCTTGCACCGAGTAATGCAACATTTGTTGCCAAATCGCCGTTTTTTCTGTCGGCGGGTGTTTCGATAATAAACTGCTCAATATCACCTTCTGCGAGCATACCGTTTTGTATTGATTTTTCGATAGATTTTTCTATCGCAAGTCGTAGGTTTTTATTTACTGATTTCGAGGTTTTTGACATCTTCTATACCTTTTCCTTTACTATTATGTGAAGTTCGTTATTGCTGACATAATCGCAGTTAAAATCAAGTTGGTAACTGACGAAAAGTTCACCGCCGTTTGTTGATAACGAGTCTGTGATACAATCTGTGAATACGCCTATCATCATATCACCCGCTATGGTACTGTACTGACAACTGTGGCGTGTGTCTTTTTCGAGTATCAGCCGAGAGTTGATATCTCCTGTTCGTATGATACATACGCAGTTTTCGTCAAATTCGACTACTGTGTTGACTTTGATATTCGGGTCTTCGTTATCGTATTCGGTGTAACTTATGTATTTCTTGCCGTTTTCTTCTTTTATGTCACCCGTTGTGATGACTTCAACTTTGTCTTTTTCGCCGTCAATCTCCTGTATGCCGATGACGGTAATTAAAAATTTGTTTTCCATATCTTAATACTGTTCTATATCAATTCTTTTAATGCTGTGTTTCATATCTCTGCCTAAGAAAAGCCCTGCGATTTTTTCGAAATTATGCGGAGTGTCGCTGACAAAAAATTCTGCCGTGCCGTCACGCTTTTTATCGGATAAAAGTCCGTTATCTGAAAGCAGATTTTTTGTATATATGGCTGTTTCTCTGCCTGAGTCGATAAGGGTGACATCATCACCCATTTCGTTTTGAATAGCCTCTTTTAGAATGGGATAGTGAGTACATCCTAAAATAAGGGTGTCTACACCGCAGCCTTTGAGACCTTTCAAGTATCTGTGAACGGTGAGTTTTACGAGTTCGTCGTCTTTGTCGGTTATTCCGCTTTCAACAAGGGGGACAAACAAAGGACAATCCTGTTCGAAAACCTCAAAGCCATCTTGTGAAGTGATTATTCTTTTATAACTGTGCGATGAAATGGTCGCAGATGTACCGATAACACCGATTTTTCCATTCTTTGTAGAATTCATAGCACTAACACAGGTTGGCTTTACTACGCCCGTGAAAGGAATATCCTGATTTTTCAGGTATTCGTCTGCAACTGAACTGACAGTACCGCAGGCGGCTACAATCATTTTTACACCTTTTGATTTAAGGAAGGCGATATCCTGCATAGCATATTTTTTTATCGTGTCAACGCTTTTGTTTCCGTAGGGAACTCTGCCGGTATCTCCAAAATAAATGATGTCTTCTGTAGGAAGGATAGAAAGCATTTCTTTTACCGCAGTAAGTCCGCCTAAACCGGAGTCAAATACACCGATGGGTGAATTGTTCATTAGTTTTCCTCCAATAAACTTGCATATACACACTTATAATATCACATTGTGCGCTATCTTTCAAGAGTAAAAACCTTTGACAAAAATACTTATTCAATGTATAATTACTATGATTATACGAGAGGAATGATTTTTTTGTTAAACAAGGCATTTAATATTATTTGCGATAAAGTTGAGGAAACACTCTCACAGCAAGGCTTTACAAAGGTTAAGGCTAATTCAACCGACTCTAATGAGATGGTTGCGCTTTTTGTCAGCGAGAATGTTGCTTACTCTGTAATTTACTATAAGGATAAACAGCATTTTGTTATGCGTACAAGTGCTATGACCGACGACGGTCCCGACAACGATTGGAAAACACTTGCTACTTGGATGTTTGACCCGAACACCGACACCGAGCGTGAAGCATCGTCTATCGGAAACGATTTTTGTGATGTTGTATCTGCTCCCGTTGCAGTAAAAAGAATGAAACAGCAGACCAAAAAGAAAAAGAAAAGTGAGGACGAAGGAAACAATCCTCCCGTATTCCTTGCAAACAGATTGGTCACACTTTTCCCCGAACTCAAAGAGGAAATTAAATTCGAAGAAGAGGGCTACTATCCTTTCAGGGGAGCAACCTTTGCAAAAGAGCATATCGTTCCGAAAGTAAATACTCTTATAACAAGAGGGAACAAGAACGATATTCAAAAACTTGTTTCCATACTCAACGCACAGTATGTAAACGGCGATATGGATACCCGCTCGATTATCACCATAGTAATTCTCAATTCTGTTGATGATGACAAAGTTGATGTATTAAAAGAATTTATGTCTGACGATTTGAAAAAGGCAAGTGAATGTGCAAGAAAGTTCAAAGGAAAGACAGTAAAGCCCGAAAAGGTAAAAAAGCAAAAGCAAACTATGGCTCAGCGTTTGGGCGGAAAATAAAATATTTTCCTTTAATTCGGTACCGGATACCGACAAGGTAAAAACAACGCCTTGTCTTTGACAGGCGTTTTTTGATTGGAGTTGTTCTTTTGAAGTTCAAAGCAAAATTGCTTTTTGAAGCGGATATAGACAGAATGCTTACCCGTATGGCACATCAGATTATCGAGAAAAATCACGGTGTAGATAACCTTTGCCTTATCGGGATAAAAAACCGCGGAGTGCCTATTGCCGAAAGGCTAGGCGAGAACATCCGCAAAATAGAAGATAAAAAAATCGAGGTTGGAGAACTTGACATCACTCTTTACCGTGATGATATTTCACGAATTTCCGATGTACCGACCGTCAATTCTTCAAAAATCGACTTTTCCATAGAAGGCAAAACGGATGTACTTGTTGATGATGTTATCTTCACAGGCAGAACAGCACGCGCGGCTCTCGACGCGGTAATAAAACTGGGCAGACCGTCGAGAATACAACTTTGTGTTCTTATTGACCGTGGGCATAGTGAACTGCCGATAAAGGCAAATTTCGTCGGCAAGAACATTCCGACTTCCCTTGATGAACTTGTAGCCGTACGGCTTAGTGAAAGCGACGGCGAAAATTCCGTATGTATTTTTGAAAAAGAGTAACATTTGAGGCTATAAAATGGACGAAGAAAAGAAAGATCTTGAATTTGTTTCTTTGAATATAGAAGACAATGCAAATATCAAGAAAAAGAAAAAAAATAAAAGCACAAGCGGGTACGAAGGCGAGCTTATCAATCCGACAGTTGTTGTACGAAAAGAGAATAAAAACGGATTAGAAAATTACAACAACAGTCACTTTGAGAATGTTGACTATGTCGGCGGAGTAGATGACAGACCGGGAGACAAAAAGAAAAAAGACGGGGCATCATTTGGATATGCCGCATTAATTCTCGGTATACTCGGTGCTATCGGCGGAACTTTTCCGTACTTCCAGTATTTTGCACCGATTTTTGCGGTGTTAGGTATTATTTTCGGTGCGATATCAAGAAAAATGTCGGCGAATAAGTTTGGCAAACCCTCAAGAATAGCCTCTTTGGGACTTGCTTTCGGAATTGTGGGACTTTGCCTTTCTATTCTCGGAATTCTCTGTGTAAAATTTTGCGGGAATATGCTTTGTGTTGTGTTTTATTAACATACAAAATAAAGTGATATATTAAAACGGACGGTGAATTATCTTTCACCGTCCGTTTCTTTATTTGTTGTCAAAATGTTTGTGTTCGCCTTTGTATTTGCCGTAACTGTAATCGTAGTTGTAATTTCCGTAGTTACCGAATTTTCCCGAAACTGTTCCGTTTAGGATATATCCGAGTAAATTGACACCATTTGAAAGCAAAGTGCTGACGGCGTTTTTGATTTTAGAAGTTCTGACACCGTCTTGCATAATAACGAAAAGTGCAGCATCACTTACCTGTGCCATTATCATTGCATCTGATACAAGTCCGCAAGGCGGGGTGTCTATCAGGATAATATCATAGTCATCTTTTATGCTGTTGATTATACTTTTCATATTTTCGACACTTAACATACTGTACAATGACTTTTCACGCGAGAACGACAGCACAGAGATATTTATATCGTCAAGGCGGTTAATTACATAACTGTCGTTTCCTGTTTCAACATCAAGTTTTAACAGATTGCATATACCCGAATTACGGATATCGCCGTCAATAACAAGAATTTTGTTAGTACTTTCAGCCAAAGATATTGCGATATTTATACAGGTAGTGGTTTTACCTTCTCCGGGGGCTGTACTTGTTACCATAATAACTTTCTTATCTTTACCGATAGAATGTAATATAGTGTTTTTTAACAGCCTCATAGATTCAAGGAAATTTGCTCCGACTCTTTGATTGTTAATAAGCAGAGAGTTGTTTGTGCTGTTTGAGTATTTCTTGAATGTTACCAAAGGCAAAGTACCGATTACTTCTCCGCCTAAATTGTTTTTGACATCGTCCGTAGTTCTTATTGTTTCGCGGAATATCATATAGGCAAATACCCAAATAATACCGAGAATTAATCCGAAAAAACCACCTTTGAATATCTTGTTTTTGTACTCACCTTCATTGGTCGGTTTGGTCGGAAGTTCCGGCTCGGTAATCATAGTAAGTTTGATATTTCCTATAGTATATATTGCAACTTCCGGGAAGTTGTTTATCGCAGACATAAGCACATCATAAGTTGCCTGTGGGTCATAGCCTCTGGCACTTAATGTAAACATATTCGTGTTGTCGACGCTTGATGCAGAAAGAATAGCGGGAAGTTCTTCTACTCCCAAATCACCGCATATTTTATTTTGAAGAATGTTTGTTTTCAAAATATATGGGAAAGTATTTGAAAGTTCTTTTGCAAAATTCTTGTCGTCGGTTGATGTCAATTCGGAATATGTATCGGTTGAATTAATCGTAAATGTAGCGGAAGTCTTATATTTCGGCTGATAGGTGATAATTGATTTTAGTGAAAGACCAATCGCACCGATAAGCACTAAAGCAAGGACAAGCCACCAGAATTTTACAAAACCTCTGACTAAATCGCTGAAATAAAAGGTTGCGCTTTTTCTTTGTGTATGTTCTGTTTTTGTTTTTGAAGAATGGGAATATAAATTATTCATAGTTTCTTCCTATCTGAAATGAAATTACTCGTTATTTTTATTGTTTGACTCGGTATTTTTATCGGTAGAATAATTGGTGATTTTTTTGCGGGTGTATCCGCCTTTTGAACCGCCGGTATTTCCGTAGCCACCATAGCCACCGTAACCACCGTAACCGCCATAGCCACCGTAACCGCCATAGCCCTTGTAGCCACCATAACCATAGTAACCTTTGCCTTTTGAATGTATACCGCTTTCGTCTGCACCCGATTGACCGAACCAAGAAAAATCGGAGTAGATGTCGTTGAGTACACAGCCTGTTAGTTTACCGCCGACGCTGTCGATAGCCATAAGTGCATTGTTGATTGATTTAGCGGACGAAACATCCGTTCTTACAACAAGCAAAGTGCCGTCTACTATCGGAAGAATATCTGTAATAGACATATCAACATTCATCGGTATGGTGTCGATAATAATGAAATCAACTTTGTCTAAATAGAAATCAATAATCTTTTTGATATCTTTTGTTTCGATGTTTCTTTTGAGTTTCGGACTTGACTTTGTATTTGACAAAAGAAACAGTTCTTTTGATTTCAGTTTGCATATTTTAAAATCGTCTATATCACCATTGTTGATTAGTTCATTTAGGTTGGGGATATTACTGTCTTTACAGTCAAAAATCTTGTAGACAGAAGGTTTTTTGATATCCAAATCCAGCAAAAGGACTTTGTTTCCTCTGTTTGCGAGTGACAAAGCAAGGTTAGCCGAAACTGTGGTTTTACCCTCATTTTCGTTGACAGATGTGACAACAAAGACTTTTTCGCCTTTGATACGTTTTCTGTATTCAAGTTTTGAGGCGATTTTCTGGAAACTTTCTATAAAGATAAGGTTTACTTGTGTAATCTTACTGATAATCAGACCTGATTTATTGGCAGATGATAAGAAAGAGTTCCTTCCTTTGTTTTGATGAGGGATAGTGCCGATAAGGTCAGAGTCAACAAGGTCATAGAAAGATTTTTCACTTTTTATGGTGCTTCTCATAACCGACAAAAGAATAATCAGAAGCAAAGATATTGCTATGCTGATGATTGCAACTTTTACCATAAGTGAAAGAGAGAAAGCGTTTGAACGGCTTGTTGCCATTGACGGTGTCTGCAAAACATTGATAACAGCATCCGAGTATATAGTTCCTGTGATTTCAGGGTAGACTTTCAATACACCTCTTAAGAGCAAAAAGGATTTTTGCGGGGAGTCGGAAGAAACCGTAAGTTGTATGAAGTTTGTATTTGTAAGTACATTTGCGATGATAACACCATCAAATTTGTCAAAGCCTTCTATTTGTGCTGCCTTCGCTTTCATTGACGGCTGAACAAATACTTGCGTGTAGATTTCAGCGATTTCTTTTGACCGAGTCAGGTTGAGATATGTTGAGTCGGTGCTGTCTTTTACCTGAACATTGAGTATCGCTTCACTCTCATATTTCGGAGTAAAAACAGTATGATAAGCGATATAGCATCCCATAACGCCGATAAGCATACAAAGTAACACAACAAGTAGGTTTTGCACAATATCTTTAATGAGAATACGCAGGTTGAAGTTTAGTGTATTTTTACTGTTCATAATCATTCATCCACATTCATAATCAGAATTGAGTGTCCCGTTCTGCCTAAATTATCGGTAGCATAATAATGCGCCTGATAAACACCGGGTTTGTTGATATTGATGTCACTTTCAACGGTTACATTAAGGTCGGTTTTGTCGCCTTGATAGGTGTAAACTCCGTCAATATAGTTGTTGACATTTATTTTCTGTCCGACTTTTGTGTATAGTACATAGGTTGAAAGTTTGATAACAGGAGCATATAGACTGCGTTCTTCAACGGAAACGGGGAACTGCCGTGTAACGGTATCGCCAACGCTGTTTGTTACTTGAAGCGAGAGCGTATAGTTGCCAATGGTTTTGTCCTGAAAGTCGCTTGCTGTGATAATAATGTTGTCGCTTATATCGCCGTCTATTACATCGGTTGCCGTAATGTAGTCCATAAGTTTGACACTTTGCAGTTGAGAGAAGCACAGCGAGTCTTTAAGCCATATTCTTGTCGGCACATAATCTGTATATGTAATCTGCCTAAAAGCAGAAGAAACATGGTTATCGCTGTCACATACGGTATATGTTACCTTACAGGTTGCTCCCGAAATAAAGCGTGATATGGACTCAACAATGATTTTATCGGTAAGGTCTCCGTCTTTTTTGTCGTAGGCGGTTACGCCTTGTAAAAGTTTCGTTTCGTCATCCTTAACGCTTAACTCTATGCTGTCATTTTCTATTGTG
This sequence comes from Ruminococcus sp., assembly GCA_045617705.1. Taxonomy (GTDB): domain Bacteria; phylum Bacillota; class Clostridia; order Oscillospirales; family Acutalibacteraceae; genus Ruminococcoides. The sequence goes on along the minus strand of JAZLJE010000036.1, from coordinate 8,221 downwards.
ATTTCAGGGTAAGAATTATCGTTTGATAAACTCGAAACAATAAAAACAACGCCGAAAACGACAAAAGTTATGCAAAAAAGAATGATAACACCCATCTTAAATATTTTCATAAATTTCTCCTGATATCAGGGATAACCCTAAATTTTTTCTCCTTGTATTACCGCGTGCGGATTATTAGTCAGCAAAGTGTCTGCCGTATCTATGGAAAACATGGTGCTGATGTATTCGTGTACTGAGGATAAATCGGTTGTTCTGACAAAAGGTGAGTGAGCATCCGAAGATACAAAGTCGGCTAAACGAGCGTCAATCATCCACATAGCGGTATCGTATGCAGACCTTTTATCATAGCCCAAAACCGAAGTGGAGTTAAGTTGCAGCAACGCGCCTTTTTCTTTGAGAATAAATGCGTTATCCTTTTCGGAATAAATACACCTGTATCTTTCGGGATGAGCAATTATCGGAATATACCCGTTTGAAATAAGTTCATCAACACTTTGCAAAATATACGAAAAGTCTTCGTAAAAATCGAATTCCGTCAGTACATAAGATGTTTTGTTGATTGTGAGATTTCTTTTGGAATTAAGGCTCTCGACGGTTGATGGTTCAAAAAACACTTCTTCACCCATATACAGTTTTATCGGAATATCATTTTCTTTTATTGCTCGATTTATAAGAGAAAAAGCCTTTTGCTTATTTTCAAGAGTGACTTTTTCTTTATCGATATAAAAATTGCTGTGCGGTGTTGCGACTATTTCTTTTGTACCGCCCACAGCGGCGACTTTGAGCATTTTTATGCTGTCGTCGATACTGCCCGAACCGTCATCAACACACGGCAAAATATGACAATGAATATCTACCATAAGCACTCCGTAATAAAAAAGAAACAGTAAATTGAATTTACAAAAAACAATACACCATTATTAAATTTCATTATATTATGAAATCTGAATTAAGTCAATAATAACCGAAAGAATTTGTTGTTTTCATTACATATATAATGCAAAATTTGTATAATTCTACAAAATAAAAGATTATTGAATAAAAAACCCGATTTTTATTGCCTTTTCCTATTTCTTGTGCTATAATATTTAGGATTGTATAGATATAGTGGATAGTTATGGGATTTAATGCAATAAAAATTATTTTTCTACATTTGGAGGAATTATTATGAGTAAAAAAGGGAAGAGAATTATCGCTGTTGCGGGAACAGGCTATGTAGGGCTTGCAAACTCTGTTTTGCTTTCCCAACACAACAAAGTTTTGGCTGTTGATATAGTCGAAGAAAAGGTCAAAATGATAAACGAAAGGAAATCTCCTATAGTTGACAAAGAAATATCCGATTATCTTGAAAATCACGACCTCGATTTAACCGCTACTTTAGACGGCGAAAGTGCATATAAGCAGGCTGAATTTGTTATCATAGCAACCCCGACAAACTATAATGTCGAGAAAAACTTTTTTGATACAAGTTCTGTTGAAGCGGTAATCAAACTTGTTATGAAAGTAAACCCCAATGTGCCTATTATTATAAAATCTACTGTACCTGTCGGCTATACCGAGTCGGTCAGAAAGAAATATAAGAACAATAACATCATTTTCAGCCCGGAATTTTTGAGAGAGGGCAAAGCGCTTTACGATAACCTTTATCCGTCAAGGATTATTGTCGGCGTACCTGAAGATAATCTCAGATTAAAAGAAATTGCAAATGAATTTGTAAACCTTCTCAAAGACGGTGCAATTAAGAAAGATATTCCCGTATTGATTATAAAGCCGACCGAAGCAGAAGCAGTAAAACTTTTTGCAAATACATACCTTGCTTTGCGAGTTTCATATTTCAACGAACTTGACACTTATGCACAGATGAAAGGTCTCAACGCTGCACAGATAATCGAGGGAATGTGTCTTGACCCGCGTATCGGCACACACTACAACAATCCGAGTTTCGGCTACGGCGGTTATTGTTTGCCGAAAGATACAAAGCAACTTTTGGCAAATTTTGACGGTGTACCCGAAAATGTTATAGAGGCGATAGTAAAGAGCAACGACACAAGAAAAGACTTTATCGCCGATGTGGTAGAAAAAAGACTTTCAACCTTGCCGAAAGAAAAACAGGTTGCAGGAATTTTCAGGCTTACGATGAAAGCAAATTCAGACAATTTCAGAGAAAGCAGTATCCAAGGCGTTATGAAACGACTTGTTGATAAAGGCATAGACATCGTAATTTATGAGCCGACACTTTCTGTTGATGAATTTGACGGCTATAAGATTATTGCGGATATAGAAGAGTTCAAAAAGATTTCTTCCGTAATTATTGCGAACAGAATAGACAATGAACTCGACGATGTTCTCGAAAAAGTTTATTCAAGAGATATTTACCAGGAAAACTAATTTTCGATAGGAGTGCCTGTTTTGGCAAAAAAAGAGATAAAAAAAGTTTGGATTATCAGTCAGCATACCTGCTCACCGAAAGACGGGCCGAGTGGACGACATTATGCACTTTCAAAGTATCTTGCCCGCGACGGTTATGATGTATATATTATTGCGGGAAATGTTCTGCACAGTACCGGAAAAGTTATAGAAGTCGGTGAAGACGGCTACAAAGAGTATCACGACGACGGATTTCATCTGTTTCACACCAAAGTGCACGAATATAAAAAGAATGATTTAAACAGAATATGGAACATCTTTTCATTTTATTTCAGTTCTTTGAGAACAGCAAAAAAAATCGAAAAGAAATACGGAAAGCCCGATATAGTCTATTCTTCTACTATGACTCCGATTGCACTTATCGTAGGAAACAAACTTGCAAAAAAATATAAAGTTAAGTCAATTAACGAAACAAGAGATATTATCCCCGAAGGTTTTGTAACAAAGGGTACTTTCAAAGAACACGGCTTTATTGCCAATATCCTTCGAAGATTTATGCACAGAATTTACAACCGTGCAGATGCCCTTATCTTTACGATGAGTAAAGGCAAGAACTATATCGAAGAAATGAAATGGGATACAGAGCACGGCGGAAAAATCCGTAATGACAGAATTTATTATGTAAACAACGGCGTTGACCGTGAACTTTCGTTATATAACGAAGAGCATTTTATTTTACCCGATGAGCATCTTGATGATGACTTACTCTTCAATGTTGTTTATTGCGGTTCAATAAGGTTTCTCAACAATATGCCGATTTTCGTCGATGCAGCAAAAGAACTCAAAAAACGCGGTTATGACAATATCAAAATTCTTTTGTGGGGACCGGGCTTGAAAATTGACGAAACCAGAAAAGCAATCAGCGATTTGGGGCTTGACAACATAGTTGTTAAAGGATTTGTGAATAAAGAATATATCCCCGCTATTACAAAAAGAAGTGACCTGTTTATTTTGACAGCGAACTTGAGTTGTGTCGGAAAATACGGTGCATCACCGAACAAACTGTTTGATTATTTTCAAGCAGGAAAACCTATCATTGTTCCGACTTTGCTTGCCGATTCTATGGTAGAGTCAAACGGATGCGGAGTTGAACTTGACAACCCCGACGGTGAAAAACTCGCAGAAGCGATTATTCACTTTGCAGAAATGGACAAGGAAGAATATCAGAAATACTGCGAAAATTCTGCAAAAATGGCAGAACAGTTTGATTATAAGGTACACGCAAAGAGCCTTGAAAAAATTTTTGATGATATATCGGAGTAATATCTTATGAAATACTTGAAATTTATGCCGGCAAACGATATTACTTTTGCCAGCAGAAATAAGCGTGAACTTTCGGTCGCAAATGAATACGGCTATGATTGTTATTGCTATTGTGATAAAACCGAAAGCACGAAAAATGCTGAATTTGATGATTTCACCGTAATCGTTTCAAAACATCCGAAACCGCCAATGGGACTGAACAAGTTCATACGATTGGTTCTCAATATAAGAAATGTTTTTACTCACAGTATTGCTCTGAATAAATTAAAAGCCGATATAATCAGTTGTCATAATGTCAAATCTTTGGCTATAGCATATTTTGCATATCTTTTTGTACCCAAAAGTAAAAAGCCGAAATTTATTTATGACTCACACGAATTTGAATTAAAAAAGAAAAACAGAAATAAGATTTCATATACCTTTTTCAAAAATCTCGAAGGTTTTCTTATTAAAAGATGTACTTTTACAATTATGGTAAATGATTACATAGCCGAGTCTGTTGCAAAGATACATAATTACGACTATAATCGAGTAGTTGTTCGAAGTACCCCTCCTTATTGGAATATTGATGAAGAAGTAAGCCTGAAAATGCACGATGAAATTTGCGAAAAATTGCAAGTAGCAAAAGATTCATTTATTGTTTTATATCACGGTTTACTTATTAAAAACAGAGGACTTGAAGAAATCTACAAAGCAATGACCGTAAATGATAATTTTTATACAATTACTGTCGGAGATTATCAGTCGGACAAATACAAGAAAGATTTGTTTGCACTTGAGAGTGAATATGGCATAAAAGATAGAATTATTCACTTCCCCATACAGCCACACAGCGAACTGTGGAAATACATTTCTGCAGTTGACTGCGGTATTGTTATGATGAATGCCGATAATAAAAATTATGCCGTTTCTCTGCCGAACAAATTCTTTGAGAACATACAGTCTTTGACTCCGATTATCTGTACCGATTCAGTTGAAATGGGAAAAATTATTGCACAGTATGATATCGGTCTTGTGTCCCCTTCGGGTGACGGAGAAAAACTTGCTCTAAATATCGAGCGTATGCGTACGGATAAAGAATTATATGCTAAATTCAAAAAGAATTTAGTAAAAGCGAAATCTGAGTTGTGCTGGGAAAAAGAGAAAGAAAAACTCATAGAGGCTTTTGACAAATATTTGTAATCACCATTAAGGATGTGATTTGTTGAAATATCTTAAATTTATGCCTGAAAATGATATTTCCAAAGCGAGCAGAAACAGGCGTGAATTAGCCGCTGCAAATGAATATGGTTATGACTGCTATTGTTATTGTATAAACAACAGCGAAAAAGAGTATGATGAAGCGGATGCTTTTACGGTGATTGATTCGTGTTTCAAAAAACCGAATAGAACAATGAGCAAGCCAAAACGAGTTTTCATTATTCTGAAAAACTTTTTCGATTATATGGGTGAATTGAAAAAGATAAAAGCCGATATAATCAGTTGCCATAATATTTTGGCAATGGCGATTGCTTATTTCGCATATCTTTTTGTACCAAAAAGTAAAAAGCCGAAATTCATTTATGATTCACACGAATTTGAATTGAAGAGAATAAAAAGAAATAAACTGTCTTATTGGATAGTAAAAACTCTTGAAGGTTTTCTTATTAAAAGATGTGCTTTTACCATAATGATAAACGAAAACATTGCCGACTCTGTTGCAAAGATACATAAAGTTGACTATAAGCGTATAATTGTACGAAGTACGCCTGTATATTGGAACCTTGATGAAGAAGTAAGCCGTAAAATGCACAATGAATTTTGCGACAAACTGCAAGTAAAACGAGATTCTTTTATCGTTTTATATCACGGATTGCTTACACAAAGCAGAGGTATTGAAGAAATATACAAAGCAATGGCATTAAGCGATGGCTTTTATACCGTTATGGTAGGAGATTTTCATTCGGATACATACAAGAAAAAACTGCTTGCGTTTGAAAGTGAATACGGTATCAAAGACAGAATTCTCCGTTTTCCCTTACAACCTCAAAACGAATTGTGGAAATTTGTTTCGGCCGCAGATTGCGGTATCGTTATGAACAATACGGACAACCCGAATTACATCTATGCTTTGCCAAACAAATTCTTTGAAAATATACAGTCTATGACACCGATTATCTGTACCGATTCCGTTGAAATGGCAAGGCTTATTAACGAGTATGATATCGGTATTTTGTCGCCGTCGGGTGACGGAGAAAAACTTGCAAAAAATATTGAGCGTATGCGTACCGACAAAGATTTGTACGCAAAATTCAAAAAGAATTTAGTAAGAGCGAAATCCGAGTTATGCTGGGAAAACGAAAAGAAAAAGTTCTTTGTTGCATACGATAAATACCTCTAATCATTTTAAGGATGTGATTTGTTGAAATATCTTAAATTTATGCCGGTAAGTGATATTTCAATCGCAAGCAGAAACAAGCGTGAACTTTCTGCTGCCAATGAATACGGTTATGACTGCTATTGTTATTGTGATAATACGGCTCCCGGCAGAGAATTTAAATCGGATAATTTCACTATACTGTTTTCAAAACATCAAAGACCATCACGAGAACAGGGGAAATTAAGATATATTTTGCTTTCTTTTTTATATTCCTTTACCCATATCAGAGGGTTGAAAAAAATCAAAGCAGATGTTATCAGTTGTCACAATTTATACAGTTTGGCAATAGCATATATAACATATTTTTTTACACCGAAAAGCAAAAAGCCGAAATTTATTTACGATTCTCATGAATTTGAGTTAATGAAAAAGAAACGCAGTAAACTTTCTTTTTCTTTTATGAAAAGTCTTGAAGGCTTTCTTATCAAAAGATGTGCATTTACTATTATGGTGAATGATTATATAGCAGATTCAGTTGCAAAAATCCATAATTACGATTATAACCGCGTGGTAGTTCGAAGTACTCCTGAATTTTGGAATATTGACGAAGAAGTAAGTCGTAAAATGCACGATGAATTTTGTGAGAAACTAAACATACCGAATGACTCTTTCTTCGTTTTGTATCATGGATATCTGTGTCCGTATCGCGGACTTGAAGAGATTTTTAAGGCTATGACATTAAATAAGAATTTTTATACGGTCACGGTCGGAGATGCGAACAGTATTGCATTTAAAAACAAACTCGAAAAGATGATATCGGATTACGGTATACAAAACAGAGTTATTCAGTATCCGATGCAACAGCATAACGAACTTTGGAAATATGTATCTGCCGCTGATTGCGGTATAGTAATGATGAATGCCGAGAATAAAAACTATGCGGTTTCATTGCCGAACAAATTTTTTGAAAATATACAATCTATGACACCGATTATCTGCACCGATTCAATTGTAATGGGGAAAATAATAAAAGATTATGATATCGGTCTTTTGTCACCGTCGGGTGATGCAGAGAAACTTTTGGAAAATATCGAGTGTATGCGTACAGATAAAGAGTTGTATGCAAAATTCAAAAAGAATTTAGTAAAAGCAAAATCCGAGTTGTGCTGGGAAAATGAAAAGAAAAAGTTTTTTGATGCATACGATAAATATTTATAAGGTGAAAATATGAAAAAAATTATGACGATTGTCGGTGCAAGACCGCAGTTTATCAAAGCCGCAATGATGTCAAGAGTTTTGAAATCTGACTACAACGAAGTTTTGGTACATACCGGTCAGCATTATGATAAAAATATGTCAGATATCTTTTTTGATGAACTTGATATGAGCCCTCCCGATTATAACTTGAATATTTCAGGCGGTACTCACGGCACAATGACAGGGCGAATGATGATTTCTCTTGAAGAAGTTATGTTCAAAGAAAAGCCCGATATGGTTATCGTTTACGGAGATACAAATTCGACTATGGCAGGTGCTTTGGCAGCGGTTAAACTCGGTATTCCCGTTGCTCATATCGAAGCGGGAAATACAAGAGGCAGTCTTTCAAATCCCGAAGATGTCAACAGACTTGTCAGCGACCACACATCAACGATACTTTTTGCTTGTGTTGAAAGTGCGATGGATGTTATGAAGAAAGAAAATCTTTCTGACCGTGCTTATTTTGTCGGTGACTCTATGCTTGATGCGTTCTTGTATTATTCAAGTATTACCGATATAAAAAGTCGTACCGATTACACCGATTTTGATGGGAACAAAGTAACAATTCCCGATGAATATTACTATATGACTTGTCACAGACAGGAAAACGCCGAAACAAAAGGCAGTCTTTTACAGATATTGCTTGCTGCACAGGAACTTGACGCAAAGACAGTTTACGCAGTTCATCCGAGAAATCGACAGCGAGTTACCGATATATTAAAAGAAAATAAACTCGATAATATTATTTTCACAAATCCTGTCGGCTATCTTTCGTCGGTTGCATTAATGAATAATGCAAAGAAAGTTATCACCGACTCCGGCGGTTTGCAAAGAGAAGCATTCTTTGCAAACAAACAATGTGTCACCATATTTAACTACGCTTGGTGGCCTGAAACTTTACACAACGGTATGAAC
>JAZLJE010000035.1:0-8922 GCA_045617705.1 Ruminococcus sp. | reverse complement strand
CTCGAAAATAAAAATCTTTTCTTTCAGCGAATTGAAGTCGGGGGTAATACGCTTTTTTATACCCTTTAGGTTTCGGTAGTCTTCTTCAAGCGACCTGTCCTCAAGTTGAAAACGGTCAATTTCGGGGATGAGATAAACCATAAACCTCTTTTTCATATCGTTGTATAAAAGCGGATAGACAAGCCTGCCCTCGTATGAGCAGTTTTCACATTTGAAAGAAAGCAGTTTTCCCGACAGCAATTTCTCGCGAAATTCGGGGTCGGTTGTGGCATTTACACTTATATAAAGATGGGCGTTTGTTGTCTCGTTACATTGAGGACAAGAAATCTCCTTTGAAATAACATTCGACATAATATCCCCTCCCAAAAATATTCCCATATTGATTTTACCATATTTACGGATAAATGCAAATGTTTATTTTTTGAATAATTTTTAAATGTTATCAAAATGATATTGATTTTATTTTTGTTTTCTGCGATAATGTATATGTAATATTTTATCAACAGGAGGAATTTATTATGGCAGCAAAAGATGATTTTAAAAACGGCGCTTGCTTGGTAGGAGGAGCAATTTCGGAATTTACACACACTTTGGTTGAAAAAAACCGTCTTCGTGCAAAGACTAACCGCCTTAAACAGATTATCAAAGGCGACAGCCGACTTCGTGACGATGCTTACGCAGCACTCGGAAGATATTTCTACGAAAACCTTCGTGATGGCGCAAGCGAAGAAAACGAAGAACTTTGCAAGGTTGTTGACAAAACAACTTTGAGAATCGAAAAGGCTTCTATGAGATATATTGAACTTTTAAATGAACAAAACGATTTGAAAGTTCAGTCCGAAAATGCAGAAAAACTCAAAAAGGCTTTGGCAAAAAAGGCTGAACAGGCTAAAGAGGCTGCTTGTGATAAGGCAAAAGACCTTACTCAAAAAGCAAAGGAAACTTCACAGGACCTCACACAAAAAGTAAAAGACAAGGCTGTTGACCTGAAAAACAAAGCCACAAACAAAGCAGAAGACATCAAACTTGATATAGAAGATGTTGCTGACGAAGTTGTTGACAGCGTTGAAGAAGCATTTGATACCGATACTGCTTTGAATATCGAAAGCGAAAATATCGAACAACTTATCAAAGAAGAAGAGCAAAGACTCAAAAACGCAGAAAAATCTGCTGTCAGCGAAACAGAAGTAAAAAAGGCTGATGAAGAGTCCCCCGAAGATTTCACTTTCTGATTTTTTAAATATCGGCTCTGTCAATCGGCAGAGCCTTTTTGCATTAATATTATATTTCGGAGGTTATTATGAAAAGGATTTTTTCGTTGATACTTTCTATATCCATTATTTTCTCTTTATTTTCGGTTTGTGCTTTTTCTACCTCGGCGGCGTCCTACGGCGATATCTACCTTAGAGGAACTTTCAACGGCTGGGATATTCCCGCGGGGTACAAAATGACCGATATGGGCAACGGCAACTATTTTATAGAGGTTACTTTTGCAAAAGACAAGTATGAATACAAGTTTGCAAATACAGACTGGTCGTTTAATGTACCCGATGAAAACGCAAAACTTGATTTTTCACAGCAAACTACCCTTTTGATGGAAGTTAACACAAACACAAGACTTTACCACGCTACCCCCATAAAAGGAGATACAAACTTGATAGATATTAAGAAAGAAACCGACAAAGTACGCTTTACCTGTGCCTGGGCGGAGCATAACAACGAAATCCTCACAGAGTCAAACGGTAAATTAGGTTATACAACAAACAAAAACGACGACAAAACCTACTGGGATATAATTCCGACCGCAACGGATAATGTATATTACATAAGAAATAACAAGACAGGTAACTTTATCTACTATTCGGGTACAAGCATTCTTTGTTCAAAAACAGGCAACACTACCGACGCTGGCAAATGGTATATTGACCGTTCAACGGGGAATTTCCGTTTGATGAGTTTTACTGATGTTACAAAATCCGTAAACCTTGAGAAACAGGACGGCTATGCTCAATACGGCTATGTTCCCGCGTTCTACACAAGTTCGCAGTTCAAAGCAGAGTTTTCATCGTATTTCTATACATTAAGTTCAAACAAGGTTTTTGATACTTTGGGCGAAGCGTCTGCTACATCAGGCAAAAGCATTACATCAAATGCCTTGGGTGAAACAAAAACATGGGAACTTAAAACTGACATTTCATCTGCACCGAAATTTTCGGCTGCTAATTCTCCGCTTTTGGAGGCTGTGTATAATCTTTCGGTTGAAGAGTCTATTCTCAACCAGTTTGAAAGCAAATACGGTACAGCGTTTTATACAGGCGTAAACTGGAAGAAGGTTTGGACTCGCGACACCGCTATGGCGTGTCAGTACAGCCTTGCAGATATTTTCCCGCAGATTGCACTCAACTGTGCAAAAGAAAAGGTAGTCGGCACAAAGGGACTCGAAACCTTTGAAGAAGATACAGGTTCGGGCGGTTCTTACCCCGTATCTACCGACAAAATTATTACTATGCTTTCGGTTTGGGAGATTTACCTTTCAACAGGCGACAAGAGTGTTCTCGAATACTTCTACCCGATTGCAAAAAATACGATTGAACAAGACTTGAATGTTGCCTACGACGAACATTCAAAACTTTATAAAGGCGAAACCTGCGGTACTGACTGGCGTGACCAGACTTACCCCGACTGGGTAAGCGAAACTTTGCAAAACGGCTTGCCGAATATTGCAGAAAGCAAGGCGGCTTCCGTCAACATTATCTACACAAGAGTCCTTGAAATTATGTCAAGATGTGCGTCTATTCTCAACAAAGACGCAGAAGAAAGCAAAATGTGGAAAGATATGTCAGAGTCCCTTGAACAGTCGATTTCCGAAAGACTTTGGAGCGACGACCTATCGGTTTACGGTGCTTGGGAATATCCGTCTTATATGGGTTCACCTCTTGCCTACAAAGCCGATGTTATCTCAAACGGTTATGCAACTATGTTTGATGTCGGAACAGAAAAGCAGATAAAATCCATTTTAGAAAACTATCCGCTTGTTACCTACGGTGCGCCGACAGTCTATCCGCAAAAGCAGGGTACTTTGCACAATGCAAACAAAGTTTACCACAACCGTGGCGTATGGCCCGGTTGGGAAGCAACTCTTATGCTCGGTGCAAAACAGCACGGATATAATGAACTTTCCGAAGAAATCTTTAACTCCTGCGTAAGAGGTGCGGCAGAATATCTGACAAATAAAGAGGTTATCGACTTTACAACAGGACAGGGACTTGAGTCTGACCGCCAGTTGTGGTCTATTGCGGCTACTCTTTCAGGTTACTACAAAGTGCTTTTCGGTATGGAATACTCTGAAGACGGTTTATCATTCAAGCCGTTTGTTCCCTCTTGGTGCAAAGGTCCGTTCACCCTTTCTTCCTATCCTTATAGGAAAGCAAAACTCAATATCACCTTAAGCGGTGAGGGTAACACAATATCAAAAATCAAAGTAGACGGCAAAGAGGTTCGTGCCGACTACATCCTCCCGTCAAACGCTACCGGCACTCATAATATCGAAATCACCGTAACAGATTCAAAAACAACTCACAAAATGAACCTAAATGACGAGAAAAACCATGTTGTTTGTCCGTCACTGCCGAAACTTTCTTACTCAAACGGTGTATTGACTTTTGAAAAACAAGCAGGACTTACATACAAACTCTATGACGGTACACAGTACATTGATATGACTTCAAATACCTACAAGGTAGATACATCCGTATACCGCTGTTACAGTCTTGTATCAATTTCCAAAGACGGGGTATGGTCAGAGTTTTCAAAACCGATACAGGTAGGACCGAGCAAAACGAAATTAAAGATTGAGGCAGAGTCGGGAACATACAAAAAAGCAAATCTCAGAACTTCTCCTTCGGGTTATTCGGGAAGCGGTGTTGTTGATGATACTATGACAAATACCTCTTTTGTTACGGTAAATGCCAATATTGAAACAGAGGGTGTATATCTTCTCTCTTGCGTTTACAACAACAAGGGCGAAACAAATTCATCAACAAACTGTGCTATCCGTTCAGTCTATGTCGACGGCAAAGATGTCGGAACTCTTGTTTTCCCCGTTATGAACTTCTACTATCAAACAAGCACACACCTGCCGATAAAACTTTCAAAAGGTCAGCACGAAGTAACAGTCCTCTACGATACCGAAAACTTCTTTGACAGGAATATGAATATTACAAAGAATTCTGTTCAGTATGATTACTTCATACTCGAACTTGCAAACGACCTCTTTGAAGACAAGAAAGAGTATGTACTGTTAGGTGACAGCGACACCGATGAAAACATCACGATTGTAGACGCGACAACAATACAAAAGGTGCTTGCAAAGTACGATATGGACAAGTACGATGAGTTTGCATCCGATGTTGATGAAAACAAAACGGTTGAAATTGTCGATGCAACCTTGATACAAAAATATCTTGCATCATACGATACACATACAAGAATAGGACAGTGGGTTGAACGCAAAGCGTTCAACCAATGAATAATGAATGATGAATAATGAATAATTAAGGGAAAATTCTACGCATTTTTGATTTATATTTTCTAAATACTAAATACTAAATACTCAAAAAGGCTGTGACGAAATCGTCACAGGCTTTTTGCTTAAATGATTACATAATTGAGAAATTAACTACCAAAGCGGCAAATACGATGGATACCATCGAAAGCAGTTTGATAAGAATGTTGATTGACGGGCCTGATGTATCTTTGAACGGGTCGCCTACGGTATCGCCGACAACAGCCGCTTTGTGCTGGTCGCTTCCTTTACCGCCGTTGTGACCTGTTTCGATATATTTCTTTGCGTTATCCCACGCACCGCCGGAGTTACTCATAAAGATAGCAAGCAAGAAGCCTGTTACGGTTGCGCCTGCGAGCAGTCCGACAACGCCTTTATATCCCAAGATAAGTCCGACGACAACAGGAGTGATAACAGCAACCAATGTGGGAAGTACCATCTTCTTAAGGCTTGACTTTGTGCACATATCAACGCAGGTTGCATAGTCGGGGTCGGCCTCACCCTCTAAAAGACCTTTGATAGTTTGAAACTGTTTTCTTACTTCAATAACAATGCTTTGTGCTGCTTTGCCGACAGCGTCCATAGTAAGTGCTGCAAATACAAACGGCAGACATCCGCCGATGAAAAGTCCGACCAAAACAGACGGGTCCATAATGGAAAATTCGGAGAATAAATCTGTAAATGAAGCAGTACCTTTAACTTCGGCAACTTTTTCGATATATGATGCAATAAGTGCAAGTGCGGTAAGAGCCGCAGAGCCAATCGCAAAGCCTTTTCCTGTAGCGGCAGTGGTATTGCCCAAAGAATCAAGAGCGTCTGTTCTTTCTCTGACTTCGGGTTCAAGTCCCGACATCTCGGCAATACCGCCTGCATTGTCGGCAACAGGACCGTAAGCATCGGTAGCAAGAGTGATGCCCAAGGTTGAGAGCATACCGACAGCAGCAAGGGCAATTCCGTAAAGTCCCATGGAAATATCGCCTTTACCTGAAACAAAGTACGAAACGAGAATACAAACACCGATAATAGCAATCGGGATAGCAGTTGAAAGCATACCGAGTCCCGTTCCGCCGATAATGATAGTAGCAGAGCCAGTCTCGGATTTTTCTGCAAGTCGTTTTGTAGGTTTGTATGTATCGGATGTAAAGTATTCTGTGGAAAGTCCGATTAAGACGCCTGCGACAAGTCCCGAAAGAATAGCAAAGTAAAAACCAATATTTTCTTTTCCGAGTACAAACCAGATAAGCGGAAAAGCAATAATCGCAATAAGTATAGCCGAAAGGTTGGTGCCTCTGCGAAGGGCTTTGAGCAAAGTTTTCTGTGCTGTGCTTTCGCCTGTGCGTACAAAGAAAGTACCGATTACCGAACAGATGATACCGACAGCAGCCATTATCATCGGAACAGCCATAGCCTTGATTTCGCCGCCGAATGCGGCAACACCCAAAGCAGAGGCAGAAATAACAGAGCCGACATAAGACTCGTAAAGGTCTGCGCCCATACCTGCTACATCACCGACATTGTCGCCGACATTATCTGCAATAGCGGCGGGGTTTCGAGGGTCATCTTCGGGAATTCCCGCTTCAACTTTACCGACCAAATCGGCACCGACATCGGCAGCCTTTGTAAATATACCCCCGCCGACACGGGCAAAGAGCGCCATACTCGAAGCACCCATACCGAATGTAAGCATAGCGGATGTAATTTCAGCGGGAGTACATCCGAAAGCGTATTTAAGAAGTGCAAACCAAATGGAAATATCGAGAAGTCCTAAGCCTACAACGGTAAAGCCCATAACAGAGCCTGCCGAAAAAGCAACCCTAAGACCTTTGTTAAGACCAAAGCGACAAGCGTTAGCAGTTCTGTCGTTTGCCGCCGTTGCAATTTTCATACCGACGAAGCCCGAAAGTCCGGAGAAAAATCCACCTGTTACAAAAGCAAAGGGAACAAACCAAGTGAGCATTTTAAATGTTGCCATAATGCAAAGTATCGCAAACATAACAGCAAAGAAAATTGCTACTATTGAATACTGCCTTTTTAAGTAGGCATTTGCTCCGCTTCTGATAGAGCGTGAAATTTTTATCATTTTTTCCGTACCCTCATCAAAAGAGAGTACTCTTTTTGCCATAATTACCGCAAAAATAATTGCCAAAAGTGAGCCGACAAAGGTGAAAATAACAAGATAATTTTCCATAATATCGGTATCCCTCCTTTACATATAGAAGAAATTTTACACCTATTTATGTTTAATGTCAAATATTTACTGTGTATTTTGTCTACAATGCTAAAAAAGATAGATTTCTTTTACCTTTTTTGGTGCTTTTCCTGCCGATTTTTTGTTTTTCTATATAGTTTTAGTATATAAAAATAATAGTAATTGATTATTTTTTCCACCTATGTTATAATGACAATGTATATAGATAAAAAAGTAAGGAGTTAGTAAACATGAAAAAACTAATGATTTTAGGGGGAACGCGCTATGCTTTGCCGGTAATAAAAGTGGCTCATAATCTTGGATTGTATGTAATTACCTGTGACTATTTACCGGATAACATTGCACATAAATATTCCGATGAATATTGCAATGTAAGCATTATTGATAAAGAGGCTACTTTAGAAGCGGCACAAAGACTTAAAATAGACGGAATTATTTCTTTTGCCTGTGACCCCGGTGTGCTTACTGCGGCTTATGTTGCAGAGCAAATGGGCTTACCTTTTCAAGGACCTTATGCTTCGGTTTCTATTCTACAAGATAAAGGTTTGTTCAGAAAATTCCTTTCGGAAAATGGTTTTAATTGCCCACATGCTAAACGATATAACGATATAAATGAACCTTTTAATGATATTGACTTCTTTAATTGGCCTGTTATTGTAAAACCAACTGACTCTGCAGGCAGTAAGGGAGTAACAAAGGTTGATTCTCCAAAACATTTGGCAGAAGCAATAAGTTCAGCACTAAACGGAGCCCATAATGGAGCATTTATAATAGAAGATTTTCTTGTTTTTGATGGTTATCATTCAAGTGCGGATCCGTTTAGTGCTAACGGAAAACTTCAGTTTGTTTCATATTCTGACCAATTATTTGATGATAAAGCAAATAATCCATATACACCTGCGTTGATTATTTGGCCGTCTTCTATGAAAAAGGAACATCAAGATTACTTAACCTCGGAAACCCAACGTTTGCTTACACTTTTAAAAATGGATACCGGAATATATAATATTGAAACGTGCGTCGGTATCGATGGTAAACCATATATTATGGAGGTTTCTCCTCGTGGAGGAGGATGCAAAATAGCAGAACTGCAAAGAAAGGCGTATGGTGTTGATTTAATAGAAAATGAAGTCAGAAAAGCAGTTGGCTTACCACTTACAACAATAAATCAAACCGATTGTGACGGCTTTTGGTGTGAAATGATTATTCATTCACGTTCAGAACAAACAGGAATATTAAAATCGATTACATTTGATTCTGAAATTGAAAAGAAATATATTAAACTTGTTGATTTCGCGGTGAAACCGGGAGATAAAGTCTTACCTTTTACAGGAGCAAATATGTCACTTGGAGATATATTCTTGCGTTTTGACAGCAGAGAAGAACTGGATGAAATTGTATCTAAATCTGAAGAATGGATTCACATTGAATTAGAATAAAACAAGATATAAATTTTTTATTATTTGTAAATAAAGGTAATTGTAAAATGAAAGGAATCGGCGGCTACTTTGAATTTATTTGGTTTTGATTTCATTAATAATTTTGGTACTAAAATAGCCCTTTTGTGGTTTATTTCTCCACAAAAGGGCATTAAATCGGCATAACACGGGTTACGAAATTAGAAAAGAATAACATTTAAGAATATGTAATTATCGATTATTTACAAGCATATTTCATATTTGTAAACAGAAGAACTGTTGCTTTTTTCACAGTACCATATAAATCCGAACTTTTTGTAGAATCGTATAGCGGTACTATTGTTGTTATCTACTTCCAAAAAAAGGCGTTGCATGCCTTCTGCTTTGCAAATATTTATGGTATCTGTAAGCAGTAGTTTTCCAATACCTTGTTTTTGATAAGAATGATCAACTACAATCAATGATAAAAAGGCATTATGCTTTTCTTGGTCATTGGCGTAAAAAGCTGAAAGACCACAGGGGACACTGTTAATGTAAGCAGCGCGAAAAACTGCAAACTTTGCAAATTTTTGAGAAAGTTTTTTAATAGTGTCCTTATTATTAAGTGTTTGATCAAAAATGGAATCAGAACAATAATTTATTATTTTGCATATTTCTGCTTCTTCAGATAGTGTCTTTATTTCTATATTATCCATACAAAACCTTTTCCAAATATAATATTCAATATTAAG
>JAZLJE010000034.1:0-1439 GCA_045617705.1 Ruminococcus sp. | reverse complement strand
CTTCTGTTGACTGTCTTTACAACGCATCTCTGAAAGATATCGAAATCGGTTATGAAACGAGTATTTTAGAGCCGATTGTATATGTAAAGACCGACGGCATAAAAGCAGAAAAAGTTCAGTATCAGCAGTTGATTTTATTGTCACTTCTAAATCCGACTCCCGGAACGCTTGTCGGTAATTCGATACTAAACGGACTGCCGTTTGTGTCGGGAATATTCCTGAAAATTCTCAATACAATGGGACTAAATTTCGAGCGAGTCGGAAATGTCCGCTTTGCGGTTACATATAAGCCTTCTGACAATTCACCTGTAGCAAATTCAAGGAAAAAGGCAGAAGAAATCGCAAAAGAATGGAGCAAGGCTATGCGAAACACAACGCAGGTCTGCGACTTTGTATCTGTCGGTGATGTGTCGATAAAAGCAATCGGCGCTGATAATCAGGTGCTTGACTACGATGTTCCGATAAAACACATTTTGGAGCAGATTATGTCAAAACTTTCCATTCCGCCGTTTTTGCTCGGCTTTTCTTGGTCAACAACCGAGAGAATGAGCGCCCAGCAAGCGGATATCCTCACAAGTGAAATCGACTATTACAGAACTCTTATCAATCCCGTAATTATAAAGATAGTAAGAACTTTTTTACGACTTACGGGAGAAACTTCGGACTTTGATATAGTCTGGAATAATATCAATTTGCAAGACGAAACAGAACTTGCAAACGCCAGACTTACAAACGCCCAGGCAGAAAAAATCGAAACTGAACTTTCGGGGGTGAAAAATTGAAAACGGGACAGGTGTTAAAAACTTTTGACAGTATCAGCGAAAAGGAAATGGCACTCGTAAATTCTTACTCAAGAAAAGAACTCAAAAGCGAAGATGTGTATCTTTTCTCGGTTGTACTTTGCGACAACGATATCGACAGAGATAACGAACGCTTTACGGTGGAGTCTCTTTTTGAACTCGAAAAACTTTTCGTCGGCAAAACGGGCATAGTTGACCACAGTATGAAAGCAGAGAATATGACAGCAAGGATAATTTCCTGCTCTGTCGAAGCGATAGAAGGCAGAAAAACTGCCCTCGGTGACGACTATTTCAGACTTGTCGCAAGAGCCTACATTCCGAGAACAAAGAAAAACGAAGACTTTATCGATATGATAGACACCGGTATTTTAAAAGAAGTGTCTGTCGGCTGTGCCGTAGAAAAGAATGTTTGTTCAATTTGTTCAAACGATATTCACTCGAACTTGTGCAGTCATACAAAGGGCGAAAAATACGGCTCAAAGTTATGCTTTGGCGAACTCATTTCCCCGACGGACGCGTATGAATTCAGTTTCGTTGCCGTACCGGCACAAAAAGGTGCAGGAGTAATAAAGGCACACAAAGGAAAGGCAGATTATATGGAAAATATCAGAAAAGCCCTTGAAAAAGGCGAAGAAATCA
>JAZLJE010000033.1:0-12569 GCA_045617705.1 Ruminococcus sp. | reverse complement strand
TGCAAAAGTCGCAGGCATGGCAAGTGACGCAGGCAAAGCAGTTGTCATCGCCGTAAACAAATGGGACGCAATCGAAAAAGACGACAAGACAATGAGCAAATTCAAAAAGGATATCGAACGAGATTTTGCCTTTATGAGTTACGCACCGACAGTATTTATTTCTGCAAAAACAGGGCAGAGGTTAGACAACCTTTTCGAAAATATTGTCCACAGCGCGAACACTACCGCTACAAGAATAAAGACAGGTATGCTCAACGAAATTCTTGCACAGGCGACGACAAGAGTTCAACCGCCTACCGATAAAGGAAAAAGATTGAAAATCTTTTACATAACACAAGCGTCAGTAAAACCGCCGACATTCGTCTGCTTTTGCAATAATGCCGAGTTGTTCCATTTTTCGTACCAACGATATCTGGAAAACAGAATAAGAGAAGCATTCGACTTGTCGGGTACACCGATTAGACTTGTCATCAGGGAGAGAAACGATAAATGATAGGCTTTATTTCGTGGGATACTCTGTTTCGTTGCCTTGCTATTGCAGTAATTGCATATTTGCTTGGCAGTCTCAGTTTCTCCATAATTATCACAAAGATAGCAATAAAAAAAGACATTCGTCAAATGGGCTCCGGAAATGCCGGAATGACAAATGTTTTAAGATGTGTCGGTACAGTTCCCGCAATACTTACTTTTGTTTTGGATTTTGCAAAATGTGTTCTCGCCGTATTTATAGGTTTCTGGATTTTTAAGAATGTTCACGCAGGAACAGAACTTTCTATCTATGAGTACGAAACATACGGAAAATATCTTGCTGGACTTTTCTGTGCTTTGGGACACATGTATCCGATATTTTTCAAGTTCAAAGGCGGTAAAGGCGTTGTCACCACAGAGGCTCTTGCCATTATGGTAGACTGGCGTGTCGGACTTGTTACTTTAGGCATATTTATTATCGTTTTGCTTATCTCAAAATATGTTTCACTTTCTTCGATAATAGCCGCGGCATCTTTCGGATTTGTCACTTTCTTTTTCAGATGCTACGACTTTTTCTGGGGAAAGATTGGTATTGTAAACGAACTTACGTGGCGATATATTATAGTATCGTCTGCCTGTGCTTTGGGAATGGGATTGCTCGTTATTGTTGAGCATCGTATAAATATAGTTAGACTCAAAGCAGGCGAAGAAAAAAAGTTTTTGATTAAGGAAAAAGATACTTGATGTTTTATAGGATGGGTGTATTTATGAAAAGGGTTATTTCATTAGTTTTTGCTATACTCATATTGCTTTCAATTATTGCGATAGTGCCTGCATCCGCTGCAGATTTCGGTTGTGATATCCTTTCATCAGCGGGCGCTGTATATCTTGAAAATCTTGATACAGGTGCAGTAGTGTATGAAAAAAGTGCTGAGTCCAAAATGTCTCCTGCATCTACAACAAAAATTATGACCTATATAATCGTAGCGGAGAATGTCCCCGATTTTGACAATACTATGGTAACAGTAACAGAAAACGCATTGTCAACACTCGACCCCGAAAGTTCGATTATGGGACTTGAGTATCATATCGGTGAACAGTTTTGCGTAAAAGATTTACTCTATGGATTGATGTTGCCATCGGGTAACGATGCCGCTTTAGTGCTTGCCGATTATGTCGGACACGGTGTTTCGGGTTTTGTTGATATGATGAACCGAAAGGCTGCTCAACTTAACTGTAACAGCACTCATTTTGTAAACCCTCACGGATTGTATAGTGCACAGCATTACACAACAGCAAAAGACCTGGCAACTATCACAAAATACGCTATGAAAACAAAGTCTTTTACTGAAATAACATCAACTACTTCGTATTTGCCGAAAGGTTTTTCCCAACAAATCAAAACAAGTAACTTCCTTATCGACAGTACCCAGGAAGACGGCAAATACTACTACCCATACGCAACGGGTATAAAAACAGGATACACCGACGAAGCGGGAAAATGTCTTGTATCCACCGCTACAAAAAGTGAATTTAACTATCTTTGTGTAATTCTCGGTTCACCGTATTCACAGGTAGAACAGATAAATTATGCAATGTATGATACAATAGATTTTTATGACTGGGCTTTCAATAATATTGCATACGCAACCTTATATTCACCAGAAGACAAGTTAGGCAGAGCGTGGGTTAATAATGTATGGGGTGCAAGATATGTTGACCTTGTTCCGAATGCGGATATAAACTGCCTTTTGCCGAAAAATTATAACAAAGACCTCGTGAAAGCCGATATAAGTGCGGAAGATGAAGTCTATGCTCCGATAAAAAAAGGTGACAAAGCAGGAACACTTACCGTATATTATGACGGCGAAAAAATCGGTACTTGCGATATAGTATGCAACGAAGATATTGACTGGCAGGTAACAAACTATATAGCCCATGTGATTTTCAATTTTGTCAGAAATAATATTGTTTTGATTGTACTTGTAGTTTTAATCTTGGCAGCGGTTATCATTATAGTAAGAACATCTCGAAAACGCCAGAAAATCGAAGCAGAAAAAAGAAGATACAGATAATGGAAAAGCCATCTGAAAATTCAGATGGCTTAATTTATGCTCTCAACAAATTTTACAAATTCATCTTTTGTAAACAAACAGTTTACTGCCGTTATCATAGCATTTGTGTTGAGATATTCCGGCAAAGACAGGGAAGATAACACTTGCTTTCTTTTAATATCAGAGTTTTCTTTTCCCGATAGTCCGAGTTCAAAAAAGTCCGCTTTCGTTATTTCTACGCTTTTTTCTTTGTCATCGTTATGACCGATTATTGTAGCACCGCTTTTTTCTATTACTTCTGAAATCAAAGATATTTCTATCCCTTCAACGCCGAGAAAGCCCTCTTTCGACGGTTCTTCTTTGCGCTTTTCTTTCCCTTTGATGTTCGGAATATAAGCGTGTTTTATCTTATCGTCTGGGACAAAACCTTTTAAAAAGTTTCTTATCATAAACCCCGCCGAGTCGGAGTCGGTAATAATAAGTATTCCGCGTGTATCTGCAATATTTCTTATGAGAGATTGCTTTTCTTTATCCTTGAAAATCCGAAAACCGTTTGTTTCGATAATAGGTGAAGAAATAAAACTTTGCAGTTTGATTTTGTCGTATTTGCCCTCAACGATGACAGCCTCTTTTATCTCAATTTTTTCGCTATTCATCAGTTTTGTCCTTTGCAAATAAAATCAACTTTGCAACGAGTTTTTCAAGTTCTGTCTGTGCATTTGTGCTGACAGACACAAGTCTTTCATAAACATTTGTAATTTCTTCAATGCTTTTTCTTATTGCAGATGTTGTAACATAACCGTATTTGTTGAGCATATTTTTTAATACCCATGTTCGGTTAGAAGGGTACTTCAGTTCCTTTGCAAAATCGTCGGGAAAAATCGAACTTTCCCTTGCGACTTTTGCGCGGTAAAAGTCAACATAAGCATTTGAAAGTATTGTGATAATCGCAATAGGTGCTTCATTTTGGAAGAACAAAGTTGAAAGCGTTGTCATCGCCTTGTCAGATTGACCTCTTACTATAAAATCAAAAAGGCTGAAAATCTGTGCTTCAAGATTTTTTGTAACAAGTTTTTCTATCATTTCTTCGGTGATTTCTTCGCCGTTTGCATAAGCAGATAGTTTTTCAATTTCGCTGTGCAAAGATGTAAGGTCGGTACCGACATAGTTTATCAGTTTACTTGCGGTAATTTCACTCATTTTCGAGTTGCCGTCTTTAGCCCACTTGCAAAGAGTTTTTTCGAGTTTGAGTTCTGCTCTGTGCTCAAAGTTTACACAAGCCCCGTGCTTTGTGACATAGTCTTTCAGTTTTGCAAAAGGCTTTTTGCCTTTTTCTTCATTGTCTTCCTTTTTCTTTGCTTGCTTTTCGTCGAGCGTCGGCATTGTTATGATGAGAATAGTTGTATCGGGAATATTTTTCAGTATTTTCAAAAAAGCGTCATAATCGTCTTTGCCTAATTTATTAAAATCAAAATCAACGATTTTGACAACATTTCGTTTACTCATAAAAGGCATAACATTTACTGCAACCGAGATGTCCGAAATATTTGCGTCATCATCAAAAAGGTGGAAGTTAAATTCATTTATTATCGGGGCAACTTTTTTAGTCAGTAAATCTGTGTAATGCGACACAAGAAATTTTTCTTCGCCGTAAAGAAGATATACACTTGCGAATTTATCCGATGAAAGCATTTTTTTAAAATCGTCTTCATTTATGATTGCCATTATTCCACCTCCATATCAAGAATAACATCACCGTCTGATGTAAACATTACGCTGTTATATATCGCTTCCAATTTCTTTGCAATAAGTATTGATGTGTTTTTATAGTTAGAAATAATCAGTTTATTGCAGGATAAAAGCGAATAATTTTCAGGGACTTGCGAAAGTATAATGTAGTCTGCAGTTCTGTATTCCGTTGATATTTCTTTAACATCTGTGTCGTATGGGATGACAAGAATAGAAAATTTGCCGTTTGTGATATATTGCACCATACATTTTGAAGTTCGCATATAAGTTGCAGAAATTTCGTTTGAAAAAACTGCAGTATATTTATCGGGGAAAAAGTCCGCATTTTCGCACTTGATTTTGTCTGCGTATGCGCTGTCTATATCATACAGCATTACATTGGAAATTGCAAATTCATTTGAAAAAGTTCTTGCGTTGTTTGTTGCCCGTTGTCCTTTTGTAACGCCGATAAATTCAAAGCCTATTGTTCTTTGCTCTATCTTTTCAATAATTTCAAAGAGGTTTTTTGATGACAAGTTTAAGTTGAGCATAGCATAGTTTGAATTATCATTTAGCATTATCGCCATATCATCATTAGCGGAAAATACAGTCAATTCTGTATCGCTTTTCAAAAATACAGATGATATAAAGCCCGAACAGAATATAAGCACGGACATAAGTGCTACATATTTTACAAGGTGATACTCTCTTGTGTAGCACAGCATAACGATAACGAGAATAACAACCATAGCGATAAATATGTAAACAAGCGGGTCTGTGATATATACAAAAGAGAAATTCAATGACGAGAAAAACCCAACAAACCAAAATATAAATTTGCAGATAATGTTTGTTAAAATACCAAGAGGTATCGTTACGAATGTAAGTATCGGAATATAGAATAACGCAAAAATCATGAGGGAAAGTATAAGTATCAGTTCAATCGGAATAGAGAGTACCATACCCGATAAAAGAGTGATAAGCGAAATTCCTTTGAACGATAACAGCGAAATAGGAAAAGTAAGTACATTAGCGCAGATACAAACGCAAAATGCCCCAATCACTTTATTGAGAATATTGTATATTTTACCGTCTTTGTTGACTTTGATTTTGCTGTATAAAGGCATTGCCCATTTAATAATGCCGTATGTTGCCGCAAACGAAAGCAAAATTCCGATATCACCTGCACAGTAAGGACCGTAAATCAGAATGATTACCAAAGCGGCAAAACCAAGTGAATTAGGCGGGTAAACATCTCTTTTTACAGATTGAGCGATAAGGGCAACAAGCATCATAATACCTGATCGAAGTACCGAACCCGAAAACCCAGTTACTGCCATATAAATGAGTATAAGCAATACAGTAAGGCTTATGTATATTTTTCTCTTTCTAAACAGTTTTTGAAAAATAAATAGGAAGAACGCAGTTGTTATTGAAAAATGCATACCGGAAACGACAATAAAATATGTTGAACCCGTCTTGATGAAAAGTTCTTTTGTATCTTTGTCAAGGCTGTATTTGTCACCGATAAACACGGTTTTGCATAAAGCGGAACTATCACTATCGAGAACGCTGTCGAGTGCATTCCTAACATATTCTCTGATTTTTATTGCATAGTAATATATCGGCTTGTTGTCCGTAGTCGTGACAGTAAATTTGAAATCATCATAAAGTGACTCGATTTTCAGAAAATATCCTTTTGCTTTGTAGTAGTTGTTTGTATTTACGGCAAAAGAAGACGAAAATTCTATTGCATCAAAAGGTTTTATCTCAAGTTCGTCAGTCGTAGTCAGCAAAAAGTTAATATTGCAATCTTTGTCATCGATTACATTTGCTTTCATTTTGTAGTAATATCTGCCGTATTGCGAATAACTTTCGTCAGACAAAGTAGCAGTAACTCTATGCGTACCGTAGGCATAATTGTCTATCTGTTTGTCAACTTCCAAAGCGTTGTAAGAGATATTTAGAAGACACGAGAGAAAGACAGTAAGTGCAATAGCGGGTAAAAATACAGTAGTACGAAATTTTTTGAAAACAAGGAAAATAACAGATACAAGTATTGCCACCGCCATAATGATATATGTAGCGGTTTTCGGAAAATAAAAAACGATTGCAAGCATAGAAAAGCCGATAAGTCCAATCTGAGCAAGCAACCGTTTCATAATTTTCACCGCAATTCAAATATATTTCGAAAAAAGAATTATGCCATATTTACGCCTAATTGTTTTCCGCCAAGCAAATGGAAGTGAATGTGGAATACCGATTGACAACCCTCTTCTTTGCAGTTGTTGACAACGCGGTATCCGTTTTCAAGACCTAGTGACTTTGCTATCTGCGGAATTTTTGAGAAAAGATAGCCGATAATTTCGCAGTTATCTTCGTTTAACTCATCTGCACAGCAGATGTGTACTTTCGGAATGATGAGTACATGTACCGGTGCCATGGGGTTAAGGTCGTAGAAAGCAAGGATTTTGTCATCCTCATATACCTTGTTTGACGGAATTTCTCCGCTTATGATTTTACAGAAAATGCAGTCGTTCATAGTAGTCCTCCTAAAGTTTATGTGTATATTTTATATTCAGTTTTGTTTTCAGTCAATAGTGTGCTGTCAATTTTTCTTTTGCACAAGTGCAGTAATAATTCGGTTGTTCTTAATTCTTCTGACAGTAAAGAGCAGGTCTTTGTACTCAATTTTGCAGTTTCTTTTCGGAATATCGCCGAGCCTTTCGGCAATAAACCCGCCGACAGAAATACTTTTGATATTGGCATCATCTTTGATGCCGAAAATCTCAAAAAGGTCTTCTGTGTCCATATCCCCCGACACAATGTATCTGCCGTCTTTGAGTTTAGTGTATGTGGTGATTTCTTCTTCGTCTTCGTCCCAAATCTCACCGACGATTTCTTCGAGCAAATCTTCCATAGTGACAATACCGAGCATACCGCCGTATTCGTCTGTAACAATAGCAATATGAAGTTTGTTTTCTCTAAAGTCGTTCAGTATTGAAGAAAGGTTTGCAGACTTATAGATAAAGTGTGGGACAGTGATAAGTGAATTTAAGTCTGCAACTTCATTATTTACAATTTTTTCAAGGTAATCCCTTGTATGCAAAATGCCGACAATATTGTCAATCGACTCTTTGTAAACAGGTATTCTCGAATATCTTTCATTCATAATAACAGAAAGAATTTTTTCTTTTTCGTCGTCAATATCAATAGCGACCACATCAACACGGGGAGTAAGTATTTCGAGTGCGGTTTTTTCGTCAAATTCAAGTGCAGACTGCACCATCTTCGACTCTTCGCTTTCGAGAATACCCTCTTTTTCACTTGACTCAATAATATATTTAAGTTCATCTTCCGTAACTGTCGGAGCGTCTTTTTTGATATTAGCAAGTTTCATAACTGCAGTTTTAATTCCAAGAAAGAAATAAACAAGCGGATATAAAGCACAGGTGAAAATCTTTAGTATAAACGCAGTATGCAGTACGATAGAGTCGCTTGCCTCTCTGCCGAAACATTTGGGTATAACTTCGCCGAAAGTAAGCACCAAAAGAGTAACAATACCAGTTGCGATAGCGGCTCCGTAGTTTTCGAAAATATCAAGACAGATAACGGTAGCAAGCGAAGAACATCCGAGGTTTACTACATTGTTGCCAATAAGAATAGCAGTCAACGCTTTGTCAAATCTGTCAGTAATCCAAAGAGCATTTTTTGCTTTTTTGTTACCGAGGTCGCAAAGGGCTTGCAATCTTATTGTATTGGCGCAGGAAAACGCTGTTTCCACGCAGGAGAAAAACGCCGAAAGCATAATCAGAATAACAACGATTATGCCGTAAATTGTATTAGTATTCAAAGTATCCTCCGAAAATTTGTTAAGAATAGAATACTATATTTTTTTGAAAATAATATTATATTATAGAAATTTCATTATTTTTCTTGAACAATACACTAAATAGTGGTATAATTCAATGTGTATATACATCATTTTGTGCATTATGGGAAAACTGTTCTTGAGGTGCATTAAATGAGCAATAAAAAATTTGTTTCAACATATATCGAAAATCCCGATGAACACGAAGTATCAGAGGAAAAATCCGATGAAAATTCGATGCTCAGCGAAGAGCATAACGACTCTGTGTATAATACGGGCAGCGTTATCATCAGCCGAAATGAAAAGGTCGTATATTGTCTGACGATAATAGGGCAGATAGAGGGGCATTATGTTTTGCCCTCACAGAACAAAACAACAAAGTATGAACATGTCATACCTCAACTTGTTGCGATTGATGAAAGTGAAAGAATAGACGGACTTTTGGTACTTTTGAATACCGCAGGCGGTGATGTTGAAGCAGGGCTTGCTATAGCCGAACTTATTTCGGGTATGAAAAAGCCCTCTGTTTCCATTGTACTCGGCGGAGGACATTCAATCGGTATTCCGCTTGCTGTGGCAACAAAACGAAGTTTCATCGTGAAAAGTGCGTCTATGACGGTCCACCCGGTAAGAACAACGGGGCTGACAGTAGGCGCTCCCCAAACCTTTGAATATTTTCGCCGTATGCAAGAGCGTATCACCGCTTTTGTCGAGGAAAACTCAAATATTTCCCGAGAAAAGTACAATGAACTTGTACTCAATACCGGCGAACTTGTTACCGATATCGGTACTATTTTAGAGGGCGAAGAAGCCGTGAAGTACGGACTCATTGACGAAGTCGGGACTTTTTCCTCTGCGCTTGATTGCCTTTACAATATGATAGAAGAAAACAATAAATAATCACCCTTTCGGGTGTTACATAAGGAGAATTTTATGGGAATTTTCGAATCGTTTATACAAGGTGTCGTTCAGGGACTTACCGAGTTTTTGCCCGTGTCAAGTTCGGGACATCTTACGATTACACAACATATTTTCGGCGCAACCGAGCCTAACCTTTTCTTTGATGTAATGTTACATATAGGCACGCTTTTTGCTGTTTGCGTCTTTTACCACAAACTTTTGTGGAGACTAATCAAAGAGTTTTTCAGCCTTATAGGTGATATTTTTACAGGCAAGTTTTCGTGGAAGAATATGAACCACGACAGAAGAATGATAATAATGCTGATTATCGGTCTTGTTCCGTTGTTCTTGCTGTTTACACCTATTCCCACTACAGACTTGCAAATCAAAGACTTGGCTGACATTTTCACAGGTCCAAAGTATTTTATCGTTATAGGTATCGCTTTGGTTGTAACATCAATTTTGTTGACAATCGGAGACAGGATTTCCAACAGTAATAGTGGCAAACACAGCAAAGACGGTGAAAACTGTGGTCGTACCGAGATGACGGTAGGCGATGCGATAGTAGTCGGTCTTACTCAATTTATAACAGCAGTTTTTCCGGGACTTTCCCGTTCAGGCTCAACTTTAGCAACTGCCCAAATTCGCGGAGTCAATAAGCAGACCGCCCTTGACTACACATTCATTATGGCGGTCCCGTCTATTATAGCGGCAGCCCTTCTCGAGTTTAAAGATTGCCTTGATGCACCACAGGAACTTAATATTGATATTCTTCCCATTATTGTCGGTGTTGTTACAGCCGCAGTTGTCGGCTATTTTGCCATCGTACTTTTTAAATGGCTTTTGAAAACAAACAAGATGATTATTTTTATAATATATACCGCAGTTGTCGGTATTGCCGTAATCGTAATAAGTATTATAGAAATGCAAAGCGGTTGCAATCTCTTTACAGGTGTACCGATAGTATAATTCTATTTTAGAAATAAAGTTTAAATACAGGAGTGGTTGATTTGGCGAACAGTAAATCGACTAAAAAAACAACCTCAAAAAAACCGAATACAAGCAAAAAACCACAGACAAAAAGGCATCAGGAAGAGCCGATAAAAGCAGGACTTAACCCACAGATTAAGGCGATACTTCTTTGTGCTTGTTCAGTACTCTTTTTTGCTTTGCTTCTTATCGAAGGCGACAATGTATGGCTTGCTGTCCGTTCGTTCTTTTTCGGAGTATTCGGATTTTGCTTTGCGTTAATTCCGTTTGTCTTTCTTTATCTAGGAATAATGACGGCAAAGGAAAAGCAAATGTCTCACAAAGGTGCAAAGGTCGCTTTGTCGGCGTTTATCATTTTGTTTGCTTGCACCTTGTTCTATTTGTGCGCAAAAATAGATTATAACGAAAATACATATCTCGAAGCCTTGTCACAATCGTATCTTAATTCCTCACAGCATATCAGTATGTGCGGACTATTAGGCTGTGTGCTTGGCTATCCGTTAAGGTTATGGTTTACGAATGCTCCCGCGATAATTGTTACCATACTTGTGCTTATCGTACTTGTTATGCTTTTGACGGGAATTACCCTTGTCGATGTTGCAAATGTCGCAAAGAAACGCTACGAGAAACACAGAGAACGCAAAAAAGAGCGTATTGTTCAAAAAGAGGAAGAAAAAGATACAAACGCTCCCGATTACACAAAGTATTATGGTAGCAGTAACGGAAAATCCGACATCGATATTCCTCTCGGAAATGAGAAGAAAAAGAGGAAAGCAAAGGCAGAAGATTTTTCCGAAGAACAGTACAAAATCGATGTATTGAATAACGCAAGACAAGGGAGTATGTCTGACGACGAATTAGATGCAAGCGGTGTTGCAAAGAGAATATCAAAGACAAAGAATACGAAAAAATTTGCAGACGGTGCAAAGCAGGCTGACCCGCAGACCGTACCGATTGATGTCGATATAGACTCCGAAACCACCCGTTTTGAAAAAGAAGTAAAAACAGCAAAAGCGGATAAAAACTCGAATTATTCCTATCCGCCCGTAAAACTTCTTGACCCCGCTATTGACTTTGAAGGTGCTTCTGCGATGAACGAAATGCAGAACAACGCAACGAAACTTGTTGAAACATTAGAAAGTTTCGGCGTTAGTGCGAGAATAACAAATATCTGTCGGGGACCGTCTGTAACAAGATACGAACTTCAACCCGCAGCAGGCGTAAAGATTTCAAAGATAACCAATCTTTCCGACGATATAGCGCTAAATCTTGCAGCAAACGGTGTTCGAATAGAAGCCCCAATTCCGGGCAAAGCCGCCGTCGGTATTGAAGTACCGAACAAGGTAACGAGTATGGTGTCTTTGCGTGAACTTATCGACTCCGACGAATTTAAAAACAGCAAGAGTAACCTTGCCTGCGTTTTGGGAAAAGATATTTCCGGCAATATTGTTATCACAGATTTATCGAAAATGCCCCACTTGCTTATAGCAGGTACAACCGGTGCAGGTAAATCCGTTTGCGTCAACTCGCTTTTGATGAGCATACTTTTCAAGTCATCTCCCGAAGAAGTCAAACTCCTCTTGATTGACCCGAAGATGGTTGAATTTTCAAAGTATAAAGGAATACCGCATCTTTTAGTCCCCGTTGTGTCCGATGCAAAGAAAGCAGCCGGTGCATTGAATTGGGCTGTCTCCGAAATGCTCAACAGATACAAAATTTTCTCTGAATTTGACTGCAAAGACATAAATTCATATAATGCGTTAATCAGGAAAAATATCGAATATATCGAAGAAAATACAAACGACTCTATGACGGACGAAGAAAAACAGGCAGTTTGTCTTGAGGTCGAAGGACTGAAAGTTCCGAAAGATTATATGTGCAGAACGGTCATCGCGATAGACGAACTTGCCGATTTGATGATGGCAGCCCCTGCCGAAGTCGAAGAGGCTATCTGCCGTCTTGCTCAAATGGCTCGTGCCGCAGGTATGCACCTGATTATCGCAACACAAAGACCGTCTGTAAATGTCATCACCGGCGTTATCAAAGCAAATATCCCCAGCCGAATTGCGTTGAAAGTCAGTTCAAATGTTGACTCAAGAACTATCCTCGACAACGGCGGAGCCGAAAAACTTATCGGTAGGGGAGATATGCTCTATTCTCCCGTAGGTTCTAACAAACCTCTTCGTGTTCAGGGCTGTTTCGCAAAAGATGAAGAAATCGAGCGTGTTACATCTTACATTAAAGAAAAACACCGTGCCCAGTATAACGAAGAAGTTGAACAGAAAATCCGCAAAATTGCAAGCGAAGAATTAAGCGGAAAATCAAAAGATAACGAGAGGTCACAAGATGCTACTGATGTTGACTCTCTTATGGAAGAAGCAATCAAAGTCGTTATCGAAGCAGGACAGGCTTCGACCTCGCTTTTGCAAAGGGGTTTGAAAGTCGGCTATGCAAGAGCAGGCAGAATGATAGACGATATGGAGCAGATGGGTATAGTAGGACCTCACCAAGGCTCAAAGGCAAGAGATGTTTTGATGACCTACAACGAGTGGCTTGAG
>JAZLJE010000032.1:0-1091 GCA_045617705.1 Ruminococcus sp. | reverse complement strand
GTGAGCGATATTGACAGGGTAAAAAGAGTTCGACTTGGCTCTTTTGAGCCCGAACGAATGACTGAAGATATAATCGAAAAGTTATCAAAAGAAGAAAAATTCTGCCCGCAGTTTCATCTGTCGTTGCAAAGCGGTTGTACAAAAACTTTGCGAGAAATGCACCGCCATTATTCTGCAGAAGAATATTATAAAATCGTGTCCGATATCAGAAAATATTTTGATAACCCCGCAATAACTACGGATATTATGGTCGGTTTCAGCGGCGAAAGCAGGGAAGACTTTGAAGAAAGTTTAGCCTTTGCTCGAAAGGTAAAATTTGCAAAAATCCATGTCTTCCCGTATTCAAGGCGTAAAGGTACAAAAGCCTACGACTATAAAGAAACAGTAAGCGAAAAGGAAAAAGCACGAAGAACAAAGTCGATGCTTAAAGTTTCCGAAAATTCAAGAAAAGAATTTTTGAACTCAATGGTCGGAAAATGTGAGCAAGTGCTGTTTGAGAATAAACTTAAAGACGGCTCTTTTGTCGGCTACACAAAAAACTATACACCGATAAGAGTAATATCGAGCGAAAACCTATCCGGCAAAATACTTGATGTAATCATAACTGATGCAAAAGATGATTATTGCGTAGGCGTAGTTAAGTAGCGGACAACATTTTGAATTTCCTCTTTGCCTTGTGATGATACAAGACTTTCGTAACTGTATAGCATAATTCCGTCTGTATACTTGTCAGCAATCTTCGTTTCGTTTTCAAGAATATCTGTGTTGTCGAGCCATGTACCAAAGTCTTGGTCACTTTGAGCCTTATATCCTGCAAGTCCTACATATACTTTAAGATTTTTATGCTTTTTTATTTCAGTCCACATTTTTAGCGACTCCTCGAAAGTTAAAGCGGGGTTGTCAAGGCTGAAATATATCTGCGGACAAATATAGTCGATATAGCCTTCTTCTTCACACCATTTGTAAACATCGGCATAAAGCCCATCATTGTTATTTATGTTTCCCTGCGGAGAAATGCCGAAAACTACATCTTTGTTTATTTCTATTAACGAACTATAACATTCTTTTATCATTGAACTTACATTTTCTTT
>JAZLJE010000031.1:0-1445 GCA_045617705.1 Ruminococcus sp. | reverse complement strand
AATAAATTCTTTCTGTCTGCTTTTGTCTTTCATAACTACTTGATATTTGAGTTCATATACACTGCCCATTTGGGCGGTTTTTACTGTATTGATTTCATTTTTCTTTGTAAATTCTTCGAAGATATCGTCAAAAAGTCCGTCGTAGTCGAGATTTTCGGGAATGGTTATTTTGAGTTCCTGTCTGCTTGATTTCCCAAAATTCGTAGAAAAAAGGATAACAAAGAACAGCAACACCAAAACCGCACCGAAAACGGCAAAGGTAACATAGCCCGTGCCTGTTGCAAGACCTATTGCCATAGAAAGCATAATGGCGAGGATTTCTTTTGAGTTACCCGGTTGTGAGCGAAACCGCACAAGAGAGAACACTCCGACTACAGCAATACCTGTACCGAGATTGCCGTTTACCATCATAATAAGCATACATACAATCGGCGGCAAAAGCGCAAGCGTAATTGCAAAGTTTTGGGAACAGCAGTCTTTATACATATATATAAGTGACGCGACTATACCGAGTATTAGAGCAGTTCCCGTACAGATAAGTGCCTCTATTATGGTAAGTCCCTCTGCTGATATTATACTTTCAAACATATTGTTCATCCTTTCTGTATTTATGTTGCAAATGTGCTTTTCCGACTTTTGAAAAACTCTGCGGAAAAATTTGTTTTTCGCTTAAAATGTGAGCAAGCCAAAGAGGCATTGCGTTTGGAATTTTGATTTCCATAAGATAGGTGTTTTTCGGGATTATCCTATTCCCGAAATATCCGTTTTCAAGATTGATGTTTTCGTATCTGCTGATGATGTCACAGTCAAAAGTAATTCGCAAATCGCTGTCATCATTAGCAACAAAAGCCTTTCGTTTACACCCGACAAAAACTTTCGGAAAAAGACTGTATTTTTTCATCATATAGTCAATTTCAAGCGGGATATTTCCCGATGAACTTTTCGGAATTTCTCCTGTTTCTATGTAGCGGTAGGCGTCATATAAAGAAAGTTTTGCCCTGCGTTTGTATACTGTTCCTTTGAATTTCTTTTTTATCTCGAAAAATACGGTTGAATCCAAATTAGGAGTGTTGTAAGAACGAAGTCGCAACTTTTCTTTATATGCGGGTTTTGAAAGCGAGGTTTCTATCAGTTCATCGTTCGAATTGTCAAAGTAGATATTTGAAATTTCCGTTTCGCCGTATTTGTCGATATGCATAAACGGTGAAATTTTATCAAGAACATATTCATATTCTTCTTGTGATAGCAGATACTTTTTTTCTACTCTTTTGAATGTGTAAATCGTCGGCATATTCTGTCTCCTTTTGATAACATAATATATGCCTAATGTGATATATTTTTGAGTGCAAAGTGAATGCAACGCGAAAAGTATATGTAGATTGTGTGAAAAGCCCGACAAAGTTTTTATTGCATAATAATAAGTTTGAGTGTAAAATAAATCTGTG
>JAZLJE010000030.1:0-1905 GCA_045617705.1 Ruminococcus sp. | reverse complement strand
TGCAGATAATATCGGTAATTCAGCCACACAAAGCGACCGCCAATCTTCCTGCTTCCGTATTTTCCCCTGATATATTCAAATGCCGTCATTGCTTTTTCCTTTCTTAGTCCAACATTGAAACAAGTTCTTTCTTGGTTTCCTCGTCAATGGCTCTATAACGCCTAAACGCACGGCTTCCCTCTGCGTGTCCCGACAATTCGCCGATGGCGTTAGGGTCTTTCACTTTCTTGTAAAGGTTTCCTACAAAGGTTCTTCGTGCCATGTGGCTGCTTGCTACCTCGTATATAGGTCGTTTTTCTTCTTCCCTTGTCGTGGGATTTAGGATTGTAACAATGCGGCTTATTTCGGCTGCTTCAAATATTTCCTTTATGCTGCGGTTATATTCTTGTTGTGAAGTGAAAGGGAACAAGCCTTTGCCGTTGTAATCCTTGTATTTCTCCACTATCTCGGTCGCCTGTTTGTTGAGCGGCACACGGACAGTTATCGGGTTGCCCTCTTTCGTCTTGCGCGGAATGTACTCGTTTGCTCCGTCTATTATGCTGCTTTTCGTCATTGTCCACAAATCGGAAACACGACAGCCAATGCAGCATTGGAAAACGAAAATATCTCTTTGCGTCGCCAAAGGTTCGTCAAGTTGAGCATTATAGAGTTGATTGCGCTCTTCGATTGTAATGTAGTATGGAGTTCCGTAGATTTCTTTGGGTACTGAATAAGCGTTGAAAGGATTGTTGAGCGTGATGGGCTTCTCCAATTTATAGTCTTTATCAAGTCCGTTTGCCCACCTGATAAACGCCCTAAATCTTTTCATCAGGTCGCTTATAGCGTTTTCACCTCTTGGTTCGGGTGTCTTGCTCAACGGAACGGCTTTCATTATGTCAAGGTAGGTCTTTATCTTCTTTCCATTGGCTTTTTCGGTCTGCTCAACGGCTTTGTTGTAAATGTTGTGTTCTTCTTTCAGGAAACTTTCAAAGTGCCTTAAATTGTCGGCTGTGAGCGTGTCAAAGGATAACTCCGTTTTGGTATAAAGTTCGTAACGCTTTAAGATACGGCAAAGGACTTGATAATGCTTTTTGCGGTTCGTGGAAAACTTCTTTCCATTGATATAGGTTTCAAAGGCTTCAAAGAATTGCATGGGCTTGTTTGCTTCTTCTTCTGCCGCTTTCAATTCTTCTTCGGTTGGCTTCGGGTGGTGGAAATCTCCGATGGTGTCTTTTAGCCAATCCTTGTGTGGGTCTTGCCCTGATTTCCTCAATTCAATAAAAGCATCGGTAATGTGGTTGCTTAAACCATCTAAATCTTCTTGGGCTTGTTTCAAATCCTCTTTCAAGGCCTTGTTTTCTTCGTTTAATAGCCGCTTTGAGGAAAGGAATATCTTTCCATCTTTGAAATAGTCTTTATCAACAAAGATTCCCGACAATGTTTGCTTGTCAATACCTTTGCCGTTGGTTGCATGGCGAAACCTGACAATGATTTCGCTTTTTCCGTTCTTGGTCGATTTGACCGATAATGAATAGGTGATTGTAGCCATAACTGATTGAATTAAAATTTGACGCTGCAAAGATAAATAAAAAGTCCCTACACTCCCTACAAAATCCCCTACAAAATCCCCTACAAAATCCCCTACAAAAGTCCCTACTTTTTTGAAACAAGTGAAAATTGTTGCAAATGAATGAAATTAAATAAACGATATTAAATGCTGTAAATCAATACATTCATTGTGTAAAATGCTGATATGGTGAAATAATATGATTTCATTTTTGTATTCCTGTTCGGGGCACCAAGAAAAACAGACCCTAATTGATTGAAAGTCAGTTAGGGTTTTTTATTTCAAATTATCAGTTTCAATCGGAAAAAACAATACATTTGCAGCGTCCAACAAAGTTCGCATCACAAAACAATGAATCA
>JAZLJE010000029.1:0-2631 GCA_045617705.1 Ruminococcus sp. | reverse complement strand
ACCACCTGATGAAGTCCAACCGGTGAACTTGTAGCCAGAATCAGCCTTTGCTGTAACTGTAGCAGAAGTATCTACACCACAAGTAACGGAAGGTGAACCTGTAGTAATGCTACCGCCTGTGCCTGCGTTTACGGTGATGGTACGGGAAGTTTCTTTGAAGTTTGCATACAAAGTTGTGTCATTTTCGTAAGTACCTGTTGCTGTATAAGGAGAAGTTACAGTGGTAGTACCTGCTGTATTGCTACTGTAATTTACAAATTCATAACCTGTTTTTACATTGGAATAACTAAGTGCTACTGTAGCGGTTTTGGCAACAGCACTTTGTGTTGCTTTACCACTTGAACCAGTTACAGCAGTAGCGGTACCAATAGTTCCGTTATCGGTCATTTTCTTTGTTGCACCTAAAGAAGGTGTTGCAACAGTAGTTGAAGAAGCATAAGAACCATTTATGGTTTTAGCTTGTGCTTGCAATACAACGGATGAATTCAAATAAGAATAACCAATGGATTTATAATAACTTGTATCAGCAAATCCAGAACCTTTACTTGTTCCACTTGGTCTGAAATAATACGTGCTAAGATAATTTATGTCATAAAAAATATCTCCAGAATACCAAGTGACATCACTATTGCCCTTTATACTTGACCAAGAATCATTACAGTTGCCCCAACCACTGGATTTAGCACAAAAGAATGACCAAGCATTAAAAGAATTGCCCCATCCATCTTTTGTCTTACAATACCATATCTTCGTTCCAGATAATTGAGACATCTTAATAACTGTATTATATGAACTTTGTCGACCAATAAAGTACAAATTATTGATTGAAACACCTGCGGTATTATCAAAGTAGATATACGCATCAGCATCTCCTTCATAACTTGTTTTTGCAACATCGGCTTCTGCGCCGACTGACGAATTCTCAACAACGGCGGCAAAGCCGGTTACTGTGGTTGATGCAAGCATCAGGATGCACAGCACGAGGGCTAATACCGTCTTTAACAATTGCTTTGTTAATAATTTCATAGGATTTCCTCCCTTGCGACAGCCAAAGGCTGTCGAATTGATAATGAATAATGAATAATGAATGATGAATAATTGAGGGGAAAATGCAGAGCATTTTCGATTCTATTATCATTCTTGGCGAAAGGCGTCAGCCTTTCGAAATGAATAATGAATAATGAATGATGAATAATTGAGGGGAAATCGTTAAACGATTTCGATTTGTAGACAACCCCTCCTGTTCACTTCGTGAACTTCCTCCCCTTACACAGGGGAGGCGAGGAAGTTTTTAGTTTTTAGTGTTTAGTTTTTAGGGCTAAACGCTTTATACATATATAAATATGTAACTATATTATATATAAGTTTGATTTTGTCGGAATTTGCTCCAGATTTCGGAGCAAATTCCGGATTTTTATTATTCGAGATATTTTGCTGTCGCAAAATTCGATATAACTTTCGTTTCGATATGTGTGCCTTTCGGCACACTCGATATAAACTCGTTGAGTTTATGCTGTCAAGCCTCGTTGTGCTACGCTGTTCTTGAAATAACTTCTACTCACTTGACCACCTGCACAGACATTCCTGTCTGTTTCGGTGCTCACAGTTCGCACGGAGTAATTTCAAGGCTTCGCACCTCGGCTCTTCGTATTAAAACGGAAGTTTACACAAGAACTTCTGGATTGCGGTGCCGTCTGCGATAGAGAGGTCGCCGTCGAGGAGGAAGTCACCGAGGGACTTACCAACCGGAGCGAGTTCTTCGACCTTAGCGAGGTCTTTTTGAACTGCGGTTACATCAATTATTGTGAGTTCGCCGTCGCCGTCAACATCGCCAAGTACATACTGTGTTCCATTGATGTTTGTATATGCAAGGGAGGTTTGGACTATACCGCCGGAACCATATACCATATTGGCTGCGTTACGGAAGAAGTTTCTTGCTACAGTTTCTGTATTGTTTGTTGTGTAGTCATACGCCTGTGTCGGTGCGGAAATGTTCATATTGTCTGCACCAAAGTAATAGGGCTGATATACTACTTGGTCAACTGTGACTTCTGCACGCATACCGTAGAGGTTTGTAAACATAATGCTCAACTTTTCGCCGATGACAGCCGGTACAGTTGCTGTGTACCAATAGAAAGTCTGGCTTTGAGTATCGTTAGTTCCGAGGAGTGCATCCTGTGTCATAGCGTAGTTTTTACCGCCGACAACTGCTGTCGGGATGTAACGATATGAAGCGGAAGACTTGAAGTTGATTTTCAGGTTGACTTTGCCACCTGTTCCTACAACTACGATAGTCTCGGTTGCTGTTGCTTGTTTTAAATCGGGAAGGTCGCTCGGATAGAATTCAACATAGACTTCGTTTTCGCCGTTTTCGAATGTGTACTCTACTGTTGGGTTATCAGCCAAATTGTAGGGAGTTTCAACTGCAACCTTTTCGCCGTTGACATAGAGGTCGTAGAAGATGTTTGCATTAGCAACCGCTGAACCGTTTTTGTTCATTGTAACGGTAGGAGTGATTGTACGAGTCAAAGTCGTTGTATCAGAAGAAGCGGGGTCAATCGCAATTTCAGCATTTTCGATTGTGTACTTCTGTGTTGCATCTTCGAGAGCAGGGTTCAACGCTTGATAACG
>JAZLJE010000028.1:0-2636 GCA_045617705.1 Ruminococcus sp. | reverse complement strand
TAACACAAGCGATGATAATAACGGCTACGCCGGCGACAAAAAACCGATAGATGCGATTGAAGTCTATTACAGCACACCGAATGATGTTGTATCAAAATCGGGATATCTGAAAGCAAAATACAGAGTATCTGCAAAAAATGCAGACTACTACCCGTATCAGTATGATGACGAAAAAGACTCGTCACAAGACGGATACGCAGGTGTATTCGGAAAAACCATTGACCGTTTTCAGATAATACTCTCTAAATAAATTTTGCAGTTTCACTGCCCTGCACGGA
The DNA here is from genome assembly GCA_045617705.1 of Ruminococcus sp. GTDB lineage: Bacteria > Bacillota > Clostridia > Oscillospirales > Acutalibacteraceae > Ruminococcoides. The sequence continues at coordinate 2,358 of JAZLJE010000028.1, read as the reverse complement.
AAGTGCAGGGCTTTTTTATGCAATATATCAAAAATTGAATTTTTTTGAAATTGTGTCTTGACAAATTAACATACATAATGTTATTATATATAGGCATAGAAATAGATATTTATTAGGAGTTGAATATTATGAAGAAAATTATTGCTGTACTTTTGGCTGTTATTATGGTGTTTGCACTCGCTGTTTCTACAGCAGCCTTGATTAGCCCTACACCTGAGGATTATTACGACATTGAGGTTCGTGTTGATGGCAACGGTAAAGCAGAGGCAGACAAATATAAAGTCAAAAAGGGTTCCGGCGATGATGTAACACTCACCGCTACTGAAACAACTGACAGTTTCATCAACTGGACTATTGAAGGTGAATATATTATCGTATCAGGCAACCTTTCTTCAAAGGTCCTCGTTATCGAACCCCAGTCCGACATCATTGCTACTGCTCACTTTAAAGGCACAGGCGGCGGAAACGGCAACGGTGGCAATACTTCACCGAAGACAAGCGACCCCATCGTTATGGTACTTGCTGTTATGATGGTTGCAGTTGCAGGCGGTATCTTCTGCGTTAGAAAAATCAGAGGATAATAACAACTGAACACTAAACACCTTGAGGAATTCCTCAAGGTGTTTTTTTATGCCTGCGTTTTTTGACACCTACATAAAACGATTTTTAACAATTTATGAATTCGAAAATTTGACCTTGACTTTCTTTGACCTTTGCTTTATAATAAAAGTCAGAAAAGGTCAAATTGTATTTGAAAGGAAATGATATTATGCGTATGAGCGATATAGTAACCTCATATATTTTGTCAATGCTTGATGAACAAGACGGCAACGCAGAGATTAAGCGAAATGAACTCGCGTCCCTTTTAGGTTGCGTTCCGAGCCAGATAAATTATGTAATCACCTCGCGATTTACTCCCGAACAGGGATATATAGTAGAATCCCGTCGCGGCGGTGGGGGATATATCCGAATTACAAGGATAAATACAACCCGTGAAAACGCGGTAATGCACATAGTAAATTCAATCGGAAACAGTCTTGACTCTGCAACGGCCAATATAATGATTAGAAATATGCTTTCGCGGTCAATAATAGATGAGAATACAGCCTACCTTATGGCAACGGCAACATCCGACAGCGTTTATCGAGAAGTGCCGTATCAGTATCGAGATGCTTTGCGTGCATCAATTTTCAAAAATATGCTTTTAACCATCATTAAAAGACAGTAAATTCAATTTTGTAATGATATAGTAGTAAAAGGAGATGTTAGTTATGTTATGTCAACATTGCCAAAAAAACCAGGCAACAACACATGTAAAATCAATAGTAAACGGAGAGTATACGGAGTATATGCTTTGTAATGAATGTGCAAAAGAAATGGGCTATACTTCGCTTTGGAGCGATATGCAGGGCGATTTTTCATCTCTGCTCGGCTCATTTTTCTCGAATGCTTTGCCCGAAAGGACACAGGCAACAAGGTGCAGTAAATGCAAAAGTTCATATAATGATATAGCAAATTCCGGCAAAGTCGGATGTGCAGAGTGTTATGAAACTTTCTATTCCCAGTTATTGCCCACAGTAAGAAAAGTCCACGGCAATACCGAACATTGCGGAAAACGCCCGAAAGTTTTTGAAAAGCCAAGTGAAGATAATATTCCCGATAAGTCAGAATCAGTCGTTTTGAAAAAAGAACTTGAAAAAGCGGTAGAGGAACAAAATTTTGAGAAAGCCGCAGAACTTCGTGACAAAATCAAAGAATTGGAGGGTAAGTGATGAGTGAAGTAGTAGTAAAGACGAGAGTACGCCTTGCAAGAAACTTGAAAGACTATCCGTTTGAGTGCAGATTGAGTGATGACGAAAAGAAAGAAATAGCCGAAAAAGTCTGCAAAATACTTGAAAATTCGGAGTATGACTTTACCCGATATGATATGGATAAATTGTCACAAGTTGACAAAATCGCTCTTGTAGAACGCCACCTTATCAGCCCCGAATTCGTTTCGAATAATGCGGGCACGGTTGCCCTTATTTCATCGAATGAGGAAATCTCGATTATGCTCAACGAGGAAGACCATATCCGTCTGCAGGTAATAAAAAACGGATTTTCTCTTGAAGAAGCCTACGAAATCGCAGACAAACTTGATGACATTTTATCGGAAAAGTTAGAGTTTGCTTTTTCGGAGAAACTCGGCTATCTCACACAATGCCCGACAAATTTAGGTACTGCAATGAGAGCCTCCGTGATGCTTCATTTGCCCGCTTTGCAGAAAAGCCACGCAGTAGTACGAATAGGCAACAACCTTTCGAAATTGGGACTTACCATTCGCGGAATGTACGGCGAAAGTTCAAAGCCCTGTGGCGC
>JAZLJE010000027.1:0-4655 GCA_045617705.1 Ruminococcus sp. | reverse complement strand
CGTCTTCCTTTACATACTGAGGAGCAGCAGCTGCAATCTGCATTGCAACATTCTTAGCCATCTCAACGAAAGCAGGGTCAGTAGCTTTTGCGGCGTCGGCAACATCAAAGTTAACCAAAACACCGATTCTGCCGCCACCGTGAATATAAGCCTGATTGATGCCCTCGTATCTTTCAAAACGACGAATGTTCATATTCTCGCCGATTGTAGCAATCTTTTCTGTCAAAGCTTCGCCGACTGTCTGTGTACCGCCGCAGATTGTCATTTCCTTTAAAGCGTCTACGCTCTCGGGATTACCGTTTGCAACAGTTTCCGCAACTGCGTGAACAAAGGCTTGGAAATCTGCATTCTTTGCAACGAAGTCGGTTTCAGCGTTGACTTCAATAACAACGCCGCATTTATTATCTTCGCTTGTAAGTGCAAAAGCAACGCCCTCTGCAGCGATACGAGAAGCCTTTTTAGCCTGCTTTGCAAGTCCCTGCTCTCTCAAAAAGTCTATAGCGGCATCCATATTGCCGTCTGCCTGTGTAAGAGCCTTTTTACAGTCCATCATTCCGCAACCTGTCTTTTCACGCAAAGCCTTAACATCTTGTGCTGTAAAAGCCATATATATCAATCCTTTCTAAAATATCTATTATTCCTCTACGAGGTCTTCTACTTTTTCTTCTGCTTTGTCTTCTTCATCTCTGGCAGCAGCGCCCATCTGGCCTTCTCTACCTTCAATGATAGCATCAGCCATAGCACCGGCGATGAGTTTTACCGCACGGATAGCGTCATCGTTACCGGGGATAACATAGTCAACATCATCAGGGTCGCAGTTAGTATCAACAATAGCAACAACGGGAACACCGAGTTTCTTTGCTTCTGCAACGGCGATTTTCTCTTTTCTTGGGTCAACAATGAAAAGACAACCGGGAATTTGATTCATTTCTTTGATACCGCCGAGGAATTTCTCAAGTTTTTCAATCTCTAAATTAAGTTTGATAACTTCCTTTTTCGGAAGCAAATCAAATGTGCCGTCTTCTTCCATAGCACGCAACTGTTTAAGTCTTGCAATTCTTCTGCGGATAGTAGTGAAGTTTGTGAGCATACCGCCGAGCCAACGAGCGTTTACATAGTAAGCGCCTGCACGCTCTGCTTCTTCCTTAACGGAATCCATAGCCTGCTTCTTTGTGCCTACAAAGAGAACGCTTTTGCCTTCTACTGACAAATCTCTTACGAAATTGTAGGCTTCTTCGAGTTTTACAACGGTTTTCTGCAAATCAATAATGTAGATACCGTTGCGCTCTGTGTAGATGTACGGAGCCATTTTAGGGTTCCATCTTCTTGTCTGGTGGCCGAAATGAACGCCGGCTTCCAGAAGTTGTTTCATAGAAACTACTGACATAATTTTTCCTCCTCAGGTTAAAACCTCCGCCGTGCCTTGAATTTGCCGGGACAAACACAATGTGTCACTGAGCCGGTAAGCATCGGCGTGCGTAATGCCTAAATATTATACCATAAAAAATAAAAAAATCAAGCATTTATCAAAAAATGCTTGATTTCTTTTAAAGTTATTTTACTTATTAATACAAATCAAAGAATTTAACTCCTGCATATTCGCAGATGAAGTTCTGTGACTCGTGCCAAGGGCTTGAACAATACTTCGGAGCATAGAAAGAAAGTATTCTGTGTTGTACTGCGCTTCCGCCTTGGTCAAAGATGTAGTTGATAACTTCTTTACAGGTTGAACTCGGTGTAATCGAAGTTGAACCGTAGTAGCCGTAACCGTTGATAACATCTTTGATGTTAGAGTATCCGCCACGAACAAAAGCATCACGCAAACATTGTGCGACAAGAGCCATTCCTGTATATCCGCAGGAGCCGGCTTCGCCCATTACGATACGCTCTGCAAGGTCGCGGTCTTTTTTTGACAAACTGATAGCATAACTTGTATAACCGGAGTCTGCTTTGGGGACATCCAAAAGGTATCCGCTACCTGCAGAGTCGCTTACATACGAGTTATCGTCTGCGTTTGTTGTAGTGCTGCTTTGAGAAGATTCAGGTTCGGGCTCTGCCTGGGGTTCGTAATTAACTACGGGTTCTGTAGCAGTTTCCTCTTCCTCTTCGTCCTTTTGAGCAGCCTTTAAAGAAAGTTCTTTAATCACATCCTGAGCCTTCTTCTTTGCATCGTCAATATAGGATGCTCTTGAACGAGTATCTTCTTCATCTAATATATATGTTTGTTTATCGTCAGTTTCTGTTTTTTGAGATTCACTTGCAGCATCTACCATAAACGCATGAATAGTTGTACTGACTGCCATTGTGATGACCATAGCCAATACTATGATGTACTTTGCACTTTTCTTAACAAATGTACTCATTTATTCATCCTCCTTTATGTAGTCTTATCGGTGAACCGAAACTTGTGATGGCATAGTTACGCCTTGTATCTATTTCATCACAGGTGTTATTTAACCATATTTTTTAATAAATTGCAAGTTTGTAACTTCTTTGTTTTAATTCTGAATTAGCATTAAAAACACCTTTTAATTCTGTTTTCGCATTATTTTTTATGTATTTTGTATAAGATACACAATTATCTATAGTGCAATTTGCCAAGGCTCACAAATATTTTTAGTGACAAAATGTTACAAATTTGTTCCTATTTTTTGCTTTGTTTACCTTTTTTTGCACTCTAAAATCGACAAGAATCGTATCTTCGCCTATTAAATTTATGTTATCCCATGGAATAATATAATCTTCGCTTCTGCCGAATATCCCGAAAAAGCGTGGTCGACCGAAAACGACAAGTGAAACAACTCTTGCACACTTTGTATCTATCTCCAAATCATCTACATATCCTATACGAGTACCGTCACAGGCATTGATAACTTCTTTGTGGCGTAACTCTACCAATCTGCAAGACATATAAGCGCCTCCCGTTCTAAATAATATGCAGGAAGAATACAAAAAAATACACCCTCATTCCTTTTTAAAAGAATTAGGGTGTAAAATTATCAGTAACTGTGTGCTTCTTTGAGCATCATATCTTTGACTTTCATAAGTCTTGTCTGGGTACTGCGTTCATTTTCATCAAGTTTTCGAGAAATGTATTTAATCTGCTCGGTGGTCTGCGGGATGACTACATGCTCAAGGGCATTAACTCTACGGCGGGTTTTCTCGATTTCGCTCGCCATAAGACGGCAGGCGTTTTCAACTTCGGCAAGTTTAATCATATCGGGAAACAAATCGTTAAGCGACTGTACGGCGTCGTCAAGGTCGGAAGATGTAAACGCAAAGCCGTATGAGAAAATATCGTTTTTGTTCGGCGTTCTTGTAGTAACATCAAATGTCGGAATATCTACGCTCATAACATTTTTATTTGATACTTCAACATAAACTTCCTGCTTCGGTGCCATCAGAGCGGTTGACAAAGTTTCTTCGCTCATTGATGCCTTTGCAAGTACAAAGCCTAAATTAGCATTCTTTATTTGATTTTCGACTTTAATTCTCAATTCTTTGTTTTCCTTAACAAGTTCCAAAAACTGTCGCATTAGTTCGTCACGCTTGTCTTTTAAGAGTTTGTGACCTCTTGTTGCGGTAACTAACTTTTTCTTTAGTTTGCTCAGTTCCATTCTTGTCGGGTTAACATGAGCGAGTGCCATAGTGTCACCTCAATTATTTTTGATAGTACATATCAAGGAATTTGTCGTCAATTCGTTTGAGTTCCGAGCGAGGAAGTATCGACAAAAGTTTCCAGCCGATATCCAAAGTTTCTTCGATACTGCGGTTTGAGTCGTATCCCTGGGATACATATTCTTTTTCAAATCTGTCGGCAAACTCTGCATAGATTTTATCAATATCGGTCAAAGCCGCTTCACCCAAAATTACCATAAGTTCTTTTGCGTCTTTACCTCTTGCGTAAGCGGCAAAAAGTTGGTTCATTGTATTCGAGTGGTCTGCACGGGTTTTTCCTTCGCCGATACCTTTATCTTTAAGTCTTGACAAAGACGGCAAAACATCAATAGGCGGAGAAATATTCTTTCTGTAAAGGTCACGGGAAAGAATAATCTGTCCTTCTGTGATATAACCTGTAAGGTCGGGAATGGGATGAGTTTTGTCATCTTCGGGCATAGTCAAAATCGGAATTAGTGTAATAGAGCCGTTCTTTCCTCTTTGTCTTCCTGCACGCTCGTAGAGAGTTGCAAGGTCGGTATACATATAGCCGGGGTATCCTCGTCTGCCTGGGACTTCTTTTCTTGCGGCGGAAACTTCTCTTAATGCGTCGGCATAGTTAGTAATATCCGTAAGGATTACCAAAACATGCATACCTGCATCAAAAGCAAGGTATTCGGCAGCAGTAAGTGCCATACGCGGAGTGGAAATACGCTCAATCGCAGGGTCGTTGGCAAGATTGATAAATAATACAGTTCTGTCTATAGCGCCTGTTTCTTTAAAACTTTCTATAAAATAGTTAGACTCTTCAAAAGTGATACCCATTGCGGCAAATACAACGGCGAATTTCTCGTCTTTACCTCTGACTCTCGCCTGCTTTGCAATTTGGGCGGCAAGTTGAGCGTGAGGAAGTCCCGATGCGGAGAATATCGGAAGTATTTGTCCTCTTACCAAAGTGTTAAGTCCGTCTATTGCGGAAACACCTGTTTGGATAAATT
>JAZLJE010000026.1:0-6325 GCA_045617705.1 Ruminococcus sp. | reverse complement strand
CTTTGTCCCGCAACCAAAACGGATACTTTGTTTTTCTCCATAATGACCTCGCTCTTACTTTATTTTTCTGTAAGGTGTAATTTTCTGACCGAAAAGTTTTTCAAAATACGGGAGTATTCCCTTTCTGTCGGGAGTAAGTTCTGGCAACTGCCAGAAATAGTAGTCGGGGTAGTCGTTTGCTTCAATAATGCCGGGGCCATTTTCGCCTATATAGCAATCCCAGCCGACAAAGTTTACTCTCGGAGTTTCGAGGGCAATCTTGAAGCAAAGTTCAACGGCTTCTTTGAAATACGGAATTTCAAAACCTTCGAACTCGATACCTGTTCTCGGATGTTTTGTAAAAAGTTGTCTGTGTTCGGTACGACCTACTTTTGTCAGTTTTCCTGTTTCTTTATCAACGGGAATGTTGATACCGTCAAAGCCCAGGTTATCGACAAAATGTCCGCCGTTTCCTGCTTTGCAGGCAGCGTAAACCAGATGCGGTTTGCCGTCTACGACGATTGTCTGCATACGGATACAGTTGACCGACTCCGGATGAAGCAAAGCCATTTTCGGATGTTGTACCAACAGTTGTTCGATAACGCCGAACTGCTTTTCGATACAGTAGTCGTATAATTTTTCGACAGAATCAAAGTCGGAAACTTTCAGTTTTTCGATACCTCTGCCGGAGTCAAGTCCGTCGGGTTTACAGAAAATATATTCTTTGCCATTTACAAATTCTTTGAACTTTTCGAAATTACCGTTTTCAACATCGTACCACTCTCTGCCGAGATATTTTTCATAAGCGCGGTTAAAACGGCTCTTGAAATGCAAGTCATCCGACACAGACTGGTCGTTGCATCTCATAATGATTTTTTTGTTCAGTATTCTCGTAACATAGGTCTTTCGAAGTTTTGCGGGAATGTCGTAGAAATGAAAAATATCATAATCGTTGTAGCCTGCTCCGTATCTTACAGAGCAGTTGAGCATATCGAAGAAAATCCCGATTTTGCTCTTTCCCGATTTTTCTTTAACATTGTTGATAGCATTGTTGAGTTTTTTGAACCTGACTCCCGACAAAACTCTGAGAATATAAATTTCCGACATAATTTACCTCTTTCATTTATTTATTGTTGACTGATAATTTTCATAGTCAACTAAATTCCATTTTGTTTTGATACTGTCATCTGCACACGAAATCATAAACAGTACAGACGAGTCCTCTTTGTTATCGTAGTTTACAAGATAAACGCCGTTTTTAAAATAAATAGCCGTTTCGTTGTTAGTTACATCAAGAAAGAGGTTATACATAAATTCCAAATCGTCAACCGAATATCCGCCTGCAACACACGCGATAAGTGAAGACATAATCAGCACGCTGTACTGATAATCGTTTTCGGTGTCGGTAAACATATCGTAGGAACAACCGCAACCGATATTCATTACCTTTTTAGAGTCCTTTTCGACTGCACAGGTGTAGCCTATCGTGTCGGTTTCGTAGTAGTATGAATCATACAAAATGCCGTTGTCATCGGTAAGCCCTTCGGACAATTTTTTCCAGTTTGAAAAATCGAAATTTACCTTTTCGTCACCGTTCATTTCGTTGAGTGCAGAGTTTAGTCTTTCGGTGAACTCTTCCAAAGTGAAAACATATCTTGCGCCGATATTGTTCTCCGATTTCTCCCAAGTTTTTTCGTCCGGCGACGGATATTCTTTTTTTATTTCTATTTTTGTTTCTTCTGTTGCTGTTGTTTCTTCGCTGTTATTTTTACAGGAACAAAGCGAAAAAACAAACAGCACAATAAGAATAAGTGATAATACTCGTTTCATTTTTTCCTTAAATATTTATAAGTTAACTACCCCTCACAAGGGGATGGTTATAGGGTAATATTGTATTTCAAAAATCGCTTGCGATTTTCCCAAAATTATTCATTATTCACTATTCATTCTTCATTCGAAACGCTTTGCGTTTCGGTACTCGGCTCTTCGGCTTCTTCCGTTTCTTCTCTCATAACCGTTGCAACCGTTGCGACTTTGTTATCGTCTTTGATTTTCATAACGGTAACGCCCTTTGACGGTCTTGCACAGATACGGACAGAACTTGCTTCTATCCTGATGATAACACCGTTTTCGGAGATGATGATGATATCTTCATCGGGCGATACAACAGAAAGGGCTGCAACCTTGCCGTATTTTTCAATATGGTAGTTGGTAAGTCCTTTACCGCCACGCGACTGCACTCTGTAGTCATCGGGTTTTGAAAGTCTGCCGTAGCCTGTTTCGGAAACGGTGAGGATATATTTGTCGTCTTCGATAACGCTCATTCCGACAACTTCGTCATTTTCTTTGAGCCTTAATGCGTGAACACCTCTTGCCTGTCTTCCCATCGGGCGAACATCGGTTTCTTTGAAGCGGATAGCCATACCGAGTTTTGTTGCGATAATAACCTGGTCGTCACCGTTGGTCATTCTTACCCACGCGAGTTCGTCACCCTCGTTGAGTTCAAGGGCGATAAGTCCGCCTTTTCGTGAGGTGTTGTAGGCATTTAGTGCAATTCGTTTTATAATACCCTGTCTTGTTACCATGATAAGATATTTTTCCTCGTCAAATTCGGGAACTCTTATCATAGAAGTAACTTTTTCGTCCGTGCTGATAGGCAAAACATTTGCAATATTTATACCCTTACTCTGGCGGGAACATTCGGGAATTTCGTAGCATTTGAGTCTGTAAACTCTGCCTGTGTTTGTAAAGAACAGGTTGTAGTCGTGGGAATTTGAAATATACATTTCCGTTGCGACATCTTCGTCTTTACGGCTCATACCCGATATACCTCTGCCGCCGCGACGCTGGATTTTGTATGTATCTTCAGTCTGGCGTTTGATGTAGCCAAATTTTGTTAAAGTTACTACGCAGTCTTCCTGCGGGATAAGGTCTTCGATATCAACTTCGCCCGATATAGCACAGATTTCGGTGCGTCTTTCGTCAGCAAACTTGTTGCGTACTGCAATCGCTTCGTCTTTGACGATTTCGCGCTGTCTTTCATCACTTGCCAAAATCTCGTTATATTCTTTGATTTTTTCATTCAAAGCGGCAATTTCGTCTTCTATCTTTGAACGCTCCATACCTGTGAGTTGTCCGAGTCTCATAGAAACGATAGCCTGCGCCTGAACATCATCAAGAGAAAATCTTTCGATAAGGTTAAGTTTTGCCGTGCTTTGGTCTTTGCTCTTGCGGATAATGGCAATTACCTCGTCGATATTGTCGATAGCAACTTTCATCCCCTCTAAAATATGGGCTCTTTCTTTTGCTTTTCGAAGTTCAAAAACAGTACGGCGGGTGATAACATCAATCTGATGTTCAATGTAGCACAGTATCATCTCTTTGAGGTTGAGTATTTTCGGAGTGCCGTCAACGATAGCAAGCATAATGGTACCGAAAGTAGACTGCATCTGTGTCATCATAAAGAGTTGATTTAATACTACCTGCGGAGATGCTTCGCGTTTGATGTCAATTTCAATGTGCATACCGTTTCTGTCGGAATGGTCTTCGATATTTGAGATACCGTCAATTCTCTTGTCTTTGACAAGTTCGGCGATATTTTCAATAAGTCTTGCTTTGTTTACCATATACGGAAGTTCGGTAACAATAATCTTAAATCTTCCGTTTTTCGCTTCGACAATTTCCGTCTTTGCACGGACTACGATTTTTCCTCTGCCGGTTGCGTAGGCTGCTCTTATGCCGCTTCTGCCCATAATGATACCGCCGGTCGGAAAATCGGGACCGGGCATACATTCCATAATTTCGGGAAGTTCTGCATCGGGGTTATCAATCAAAAGACACATAGCATCGATAACTTCGCCCATATTGTGTGGAGGAATATTCGTAGCCATACCGACGGCAATACCCGAAGAACCGTTCACAAGAAGGTTCGGAAAACGCGACGGCAAAACAACAGGCTCTTTGAGTCTGTCGTCAAAGTTCGGCATAAAGTCAACTGTTTCTTTGTCAATATCAGCAAGCATTTCAAGGCTGATTTTGCTCATTTTCGACTCGGTATAACGGTAAGCAGCAGGCGGGTCGCCGTCGACAGAACCAAAGTTACCGTGACCGTCAACGAGCATATATCTCATCGAGAAATCCTGTGCCAAACGAACCATAGCATCATATACGGATGCGTCACCGTGGGGATGATATTTACCCAAAACGGAACCGACTGTGTCGGCACATTTACGGTAAGGCTTTGACGGGTCAAGTCCGTTTTCGTACATTGTATAAAGTATTCTTCTGTGCACGGGTTTCAGACCGTCTCTGACATCGGGCAACGCACGCGAAACGATAACGCTCATTGAATAATCAAGGAACGATTTTCTCATTTCACGGTTAATATCAACATCTATAACTTTGCCAAAATTATTTTCGGTTTCGTTTATCATTTCATTGTTTTTGTTTTCGTTATCCATTTATTTCACCTCTTAACCGTTATATGTCAAGATTTTGAACATACTTCGCGTTGGTTTCGATAAACTCACGGCGAGGCTCAACTTTGTCACCCATAAGGATAGAGAAAGTTTCGTCTGCCTGCTGGGCATCGTCTAATGATACTCGAAGCATAGTCCTTGTTGCAGGGTTCATGGTAGTTTCCCAAAGTTGTTCGCTGTCCATTTCACCAAGACCTTTGTAACGCTGTATCTCGGTCTTGCCTTCTGTTGACTCAAGAATATCGTCGCGTTCCTGGTCGGAGTAGGCGTATTTATGCTCTTTGCCTTTTGTAATTCTGAAAAGCGGAGGTTGAGCGATATATACATGTCCTTCTTCAACAAGCGGACGCATAAAACGGAAGAAGAAAGTCAAAAGCAAAGTACGTATATGAGAGCCGTCGACATCGGCATCCGCCATAATAATAACTTTGTCATAACGAAGTTTTTCCAAGTCGAATTCTTCGCCGATACCTGCACCCAAAGCGGTGATAACAGGAGTAAGTTTGTCGTTGCCGTAAACTCTGTCAAGGCGTGCTTTTTCGACATTGAGCATTTTTCCCCAAAGGGGCAGAATAGCCTGGAAACGACGGTCTCTACCCTGCTTTGCAGAGCCTCCCGCAGAGTCACCCTCGACGATGTATATCTCGGTTTCGCTGCTGTCTTTAGACTGACAGTCGGCAAGTTTACCGGGCAAGGTTGCGGAGTCAAGTGCAGATTTTCTTCTGACTGACTCTCTTGCTTTTCTTGCGGCTTCTCTTGCTTTTGCAGAAGCAAGTGCCTTGTCGAGAATAGAAGAGGCGGAAGCGGGATTTTCCTCAAGAAATTCGGAAAGTTTCTCGGTAATCAGTTTATTGACCATAGTCCTGACTTCGGTGTTACCGAGTTTTGCTTTAGTCTGACCTTCAAACTGCGCTTCTGTAATTTTAACAGAAATTATTGCGGTAAGACCTTCTTTGTAGTCTTCAAACTCAAGTTTCAAGTCTTTGTCTTTGTCTTTGATTTTATTAAACTTTGTTGCGTAGTTGTTCATAACGCGGGGCAATGCACGCCTGAAACCTTCTTCGTGCGTACCGCCGTCGGTTGTATGAATGTTGTTAGCAAAAGAACGAATATCGTTGTTATAACTGTCGTTATATTGCATTGCAATTTCAACTTCGCAGGTATTTTCGCTGTTAGCGGCAGAGAAATATATAACTTCGTCGTGAATAGGAGTATATCCTTTTTTGTTGTGGATATAGTCAACAAATTCTTTGATACCGCCTTCATAACGGAAGTTTTTATCCCTAATATTATTTTCGTCACGCTCATCTTTTAGTTCAATATGAACACCGGCATTTAGGAAAGCCTGTTCACGAAGTCTGCGAGCAAGAATATCAAAATCATAGTGAGTTGTATCTTTGAAAATTTCGCCGTCTGCTTTGAAGTTGACTTCTGTGCCTTTAATATTTGACTTACCGATTTTTTGAAGTTCGGTAACAATTTTTCCTCTTTCATAACGCTGGAAATAAACATCTTCACCGTCGCAAACTTTGACTTCGAGCCACTCGGACAAAGCGTTAACAACAGAAGCACCAACGCCGTGCAAACCGCCTGATACTTTGTATCCGCCGCCGCCGAATTTTCCGCCTGCGTGAAGTACGGTAAATACAACCGTAACAGCAGGCAACCCTGCTTTAGAGTTAATTCCTACGGGAATACCACGGCCGTTATCTCTTACTCTGATGATGTCGCCGGGCAGGATAGAAACATCTATTTTTGAACAATAGCCCGCAAGTGCTTCGTCGATAGAGTTATCGACTATTTCATATACAAGGTGATGAAGTCCGCGCTCGCCTGTTGAGCCGATATACATACCGGGGCGTTTTCTG
>JAZLJE010000025.1:0-23980 GCA_045617705.1 Ruminococcus sp. | reverse complement strand
CGCCCAATCGTAAACATCACTTGCAGGCAATGTTGTTGGTATGTCAGTCTTTTTTGCGTAGTCCGTTAAGTCTACTTTTTGCACTCCAAGCAACTCCCATTTATTGTTAACGTAGATGTACTCCGAATACAGGTTCCCATCCTCGCTTGTCTGCGACTGAACGAGATAAATTGTTGTCGAACTAATCTCACTTGTCGGCAACGACTGCACCACCTTAATTGAGAATTTAGGAATTTCGCTGACAAGCCTGTTAATGTCCTCCCTTGAATACGTTTCGCTCTTCGTGTAGTAATTAACGAGTGCATCAACGATATGGCTCACGTTGATCTGTTCACCTGTTGCCTGTGCGAGTGCATTCCACATTGCAACAGGGTCAAGTCCACCACCGCCACCGCCCGAAGATGGATTTGCGCCCATTGCCGAAACACCAAGAAGCGAATAAACGTTGTACTTGCTATACAGGTTTCCGTCATCATCAAATGCCCACATATTGCCGTATCGTTCAGTCATAGCAATAACGGCTTCCTGCGCCCTCTTGTAAGCCTGCAACAATGCCTGTGTATTCGTGTTCATCGTATTGATGATGTCAATGTTTTTGTTTGCATTGCTTACGTTCTCTTTTAGGCTTTCGGTATTGCCTTTAACAATGTTGTTTCCGACAACGATTTCCGTTCCGCTTCCGTCTAACTGCGTTGTGACCTTTTGCGCCCTTGTAGCAAGCGAATAGTCATTGTCAGTATAATTGACCGCATCGCCTGCCTTAATCGCCCCTGCATACGTTACAGGATTGCAAGGCAGGGTGTAAGTATTGCTATCCGTACCAAGTCTTGCAATCTCTTTCATTGCTTCCGTCAGCAACTCGCTTTGCGCCTGTTCGTACAGGTTACTGATTACACCCTCAACTTTAACATTGTACAGGGTTGTAAGGTCATTCTTATAGCCATCAACAACACCTGCGTTAAGGTCTGCAATCGTTTCGCCCTCTCCGTATGGTACAAGTCCACCAAGCGATGTTGTAGGCACAACCATATCGCCCTCTTCGCTCTTGATAATCTCAAAGTAGCCTTTAGGTATCGTTGCCGTTCCTGTCGTTGTTGTTATCTGTGTTGCAGTCTTATGATAGTTCAACTCAAAATCCCTGCCTGCAAGTGCTGATGATACACCTTTTTCGTTTGACCTAAACGATAGCATAGGCTTCTCGCCTGCAAGCAACATCGCATCAGTCAGCGCAAAGTCATTCCACGTTGTTGTTCCGTCTGCGTTTTGCGTAGGATAAGCAAGGCGCACGCACCAAATGGAATAAATCTCGGTTGTATCGTTACCCTGTTCATCTTTCTTGTATTGCTGATATTCAAGCGGTGCGTAAACGTACAAGTCAAGGTGCGGATAGATGTCCTCAAAGATAAGCACCTTTGTCAGCGCAGGTTCATTCGCTTTCTGCAAGTCAATCGTGCTATTCGGGTGTGTCGTTTCATTCAACGTTAGGCGCAAATCGCCTGTTATGTTCTCGCCTGTCTGTGTCTGCGTAATGATGTTGCGTGTTGAGCCGTAAACAACAAAGCGATTAAAGTAAGGCTCTGTGCTTGCGCTGACTTGTGGTGCGCCTACGTTCTGCCCTACGGACAACGATGCAGGTGTACCTATTGCGATAGTCTTACCAACATAGATTGTCTTTGACTGCATATCAATGTGCCACTCGCATTCAAACTGCGTTGCAACCTCGTTCATTCCGCTAATGATGTCTGCGCCCGAAAATGCACAGGAAGCCGATGGCTTAACCTCGCCACCAACAAACGACACCTGCCACCCCGATTGATTGAGTGCCTTGCTGATGCTATCAACAACGTAACCCATTATCGTTGCGATGTTGCCTGTTGCAGTCCAATCGCTCTGCACTACATCTTTGCCCTCTTTGCTTTTCGTATAAAACAACAAAGGTGTGCGACCAAGAACCATTACAGGTGCTTGCAGTTCGGGTGTGTATTCATACTCGCCAATCTGTCTTGCGACAGGCTCATAAGCATCAAGCAACGTGTATCGCATATCGTTATACACGATGTAAGCACCAACAGGCAGGATAGTCTTTGTTTCCGACAACCATTGCAAGCGAACTAAATCGCTTTTCATAAGTTCCTGTTCGTGCTGACAACCACTTGTTACAGGTATTGTCAGTAACTCGCTACCACTCGGATTGTATATCGTAATCGTTTCCAACATACTCGTTATTTTATCTTGTTTTGCGTTTTAAGCGCATTTAAGCACGTTACCTTGCAACTACACACCTCAACAAAAGATAACGGCTTAAATCGCCCCGAAATGCGTTTTGTCTTTTGAAATATATATTTTTATTCCTAATTAACAAATCGTGCATTCGCTATTTAATCGCCCTGTCAGCAGGATTGTACTCATTAAGTTTCAGCGAAAACTTGCCTATGCCCTGCATAAACTGCGTGAATGAATTGCAACTGATGTACAGGCAATGATATTCCTTTGTCGGTTGGTATTTTGTCCTAATGTCAAGCACACCTGTTGCAAGTTCATTGCAGAAACTTTCATAACGTGCGAAAAACTCATCTTCGCTCGTTGCCGTTAGTACGATTGTAAGGTTCAAATCTCTGTCAGCAACCTTTGTGTTTACGGCTACCTGCTTGCCATTTGCATTTCTGCTTGCATTAGTTATCGCATCTTTCTGCGGTGCAGGTGTCATCAATGCGCTCAATGACTGCGTATCAAGGCTTATTCCCCATTCTGTATACGCATCTTTCTTGTTGATAAATAGTGTTCCCTGTGGCATATTATAGTTTATCTTTTAATGTTTTACGAATGTCCTTTATCTCGTTGTTCCAATCTTGATACATCTGCTTGTTGTACTTCGCAATGTCAGCAAGGTATGAGTTGCCAACCGCCTGCATTGTTCGCATATCGTTCAGTATTGCATTTCCTGCCGTTCCGACTGACTGCATAGCCTGTATGCTTGCGATAGCCTGTGCCATACGTTCCCCTGCTTGCGTTTTGCTCTGCTCAACTGCAATCTGCATTGCGGTAATGCGCCCTACAAGTTCATTTGCCGTGTCCTCGGTAATTGATTGTATTCCCTTTGCCGTTGCGCTCTGCTTGTCGCTATTGTTGTAACCTGTTGCCTGTGCTACATCGTTGCGTATCTTCGTGCCTTGCGATGTTATTGTGTTCCATTTCTCGTTAAGTTCCGAAAGCGAAACACCACCGCCCTGCATATACTCGGCAAACATATCGTAGTACTCTGTCAATTGCGTATCAAGCATTTTGCTGACCTGTTCGTTAAGCACTGCATCAAACAACATTTTTTCAAAGTCCTCGCTAAAGTCACTTGCAGACTTTGACATATCGGAAAGCGCAGATATAAAGTTGCTTTTCAACGTGTCAAACGATGTTTGTGTGAGTTGTTCCTTGACTTGCTTGTTTATTTCCTCAATCTGCTTGTCTGCGCTTATGACACCCTCCAAATACTTGCGTACATCGTCATCCAACTTCGCCCAAAATGCAGGTGCTGTTTCCTGTATCTTTCGCAGTTGCTCGGCTGACAATTCTGTTATTTTCTCCAATCGCCCACCAAGTGCGCTCTTTGCTTGCGATGCAGAGTTAAGTCCAAGCGCATCCGCTAAATCTTGCCAATCATCGCCACCTAACTTCTTATATATGCGCTTACCAATAGAATGGCTTCCTGTTGATGCACCACTATTCAATCGTGCGTATGCAAGTTTCCTGTTTGCTTCTGCTTCTTTGTTTACAAGGTCAATCGCTTCCTTGCCTGCCTTGACGGCTTCTGCGCCATAAGATTTCTCAATATATTCGGTCTTTCTGTCAATCAACGTGTCCCATACAGATATGAGTGCTTCGTATTGCTGAACCATCTTGTTATACCCCGAATAATCGGCAGAAGAAAGCACGTTCAGCATACCACCCAAGTTGGCGATTGTCTTAATTTGCCCGACAAGTACGTTTGTTGTACCTGCTACAATGCCTGCAATATCCATTTTTAACAAGGATTGCCAAGTCTGCGAAATACCCGATAGCGATTGCCCAATACCCTCAAAGACACCACCAATCCCCTCATCTGTATTGATGTTCTCAAACGACTTAAACATATCCTTGATTGATGTTGTTATTTGCGTGATTTGTTCGCCTGCCTGCCCAAGTGACTGCGCCATCTTTGCCTGTGCAAGTTGCTTCTGCGCCCTTGCATTCTCAAAGGTTGCCTTTGCTTCTTTCAGTTCTGCATCAGTACCTATAAGCATCGCTTTCGTAAGATTGCGTTGTGCCGTTTCAAGTTCATCACTTGCGGTCTTGTACTCGCCCATACTTTCAGCGAATGCAACGAATGGATTGTTAGCCTGTAGTTCGGCTTCAACGTTGTTCATCGCATCCATTACGGCTTTCTGCTCGTCCTTCTTCATCGCCTTAAATTCGGGCGATTTCGTAAAGTCCTTCAATTGCTTCTTTACCTTCTGCAATTGCCTTGCAGTTGCTTTGGATATATCGCCAAAGACCTCATCCCACTTGATGCTTTTTTGGAATTGCTCAAAGTCAAGATTGCGCAATGCCTGTTCGCCCTCTTTTGCTAATGATTTCTTTTCGCCATCGGTGCGTGCATTCGCTATCTTATTCGCATAGTCCTGTTCAATCGCTAATCGCTTCTCTTGATACTCGCCATACTTAATCAAATAGTCACGCATTGCCTGTTCTTGCAGGTCGGATTGCTCTTTCAGCGATTGTTCTAATTGCCGTTTCGCATCTTCCTGTTGCGCCTTGAACATTGCCTGTTCCTGTGGCGATATGGTCGCAATAAAATTCTTCCTGTCTTGCGACTTAAGCCACGTTGCACCGCCTTTTATTGCCTTTTGATTGCGTGGGTCTTTCTCCCAAGCCTGTTTTGCCAATTCAGCCTGATCAAGAATTAAATCCTGTTCGTTGCGTTCAATCTCTTTCTTGCGCTTGTCGTAGTCCAATCTTGCCTGCGCTATCAATGCTTTATTCTTATCCTTTTCAGCATTTATCTGTGTTTGCCTAACCTCAAATTCTGCATCTTCAATCGCTCTTATGCGCTCACGTTTGGACTTGTCAATCAACTCCAAGTATTCTTCGGTAGTGTCTTTTATCTTTTTATTGTCACTTGCATCGTTGCTTTTGGCTGGTGTCGGGTCAATAATTTCTTCAATGCTTGCCATTTGTTCTTCTACCTTCCTTAACTTTTCGGTGGCCATACCCAATGCGCCAATAGCAAATGCCTTTTTGTTTATCAAGTCAATACTTTCTGCATCCATTCTATTTGTTGCATCTTTTCTCGCTTCTTCTGATGCGTCAATATTCACAAGTTCATCTACCGCTTTTTTCGCTTTTTTCTGCTGAACAAGAGCCTGTATCTTTTCTTGACTTAATTTTTTAATTTCTTCTTTCGCTCCCTCTAATTCATATTGTTTTTGTAAACTTTTCAGATATTCGTCAAGTGCCTTTTTGCTTGACACATATTTGTTTGTTGTTGCATCTATATGTCCGTTATATTTCGGAATTATTTTGTTAAGTTCATCAATTGCACTTTTCCTTTTGACTATTGATATTGCTTCGTTTTCTGCCGTTTTTTGTAGATTTTCAAGTCTTGCTTGTTCTTCGGCAATTTTATCCGACGCTTTCTTTCGTACCTGTAACAATCTATCTTCTTCTAATTCTTGTTTTTTCAGTTTTTCCGTTGCACTTTCGGTACTATTAGAATACATCATCATTCCACCTGCAACAACACCAATTATCCCTGCGAAAATACCGATAGGAGATGCTTTCGTTGCCATATTGAACAATAGCATTGCATCTTTCGCCGATGTTATCCATTTTGTCATCTGCATAAAGGCATATACGCTATCCCAGATAACCAACGCTTTTTGTACTGCGACAACTGCAAGACAAGCAGCCTTATACACTCCGTAAGCGGTCGCAACACTTAATATGATATTTCCTATCTCTTCAAGATGTTCTGCAAGTTCGTTGATAGATGATGTTACACCATTTACACCATTTACAAGCGGTGCTTCAAATTTTTCTCCTATATCATTGTATAACTTTTGTACTGCGCCCTCAAGATTGGAAAAAGCACCTGCCATTGTCTGCGATTGCTTAAGGAGCATATCGTGAAACTTTCCTCCCTCATCGGTTGCGGACTTAAAGGCATCTTCAAGCATTTTTACTGAAATCTTTCCATTACTCATATCATCTTTGAGTTGCTTGATACTTTTTCCCGATGTACGGCTCATTTCCACAAGCGGATTAAAGCCTGCGTTAATCATCTGCAACAGGTCTTGACCCATTAGTTTGCCTGTACTTGATGCCTGCGAGAATGCAAGCGAAAGTGATTGGAATTTTTGGCTATCTCCCATTGATATATCGCCAATTTGTTGCAACAATGGCATCACTTTGCCTGCTTCAATGTTAAAGCCTAACATCGTTTGCGCTGCCTTCGCCAAATCTTTCTCAAGCATAGGTGTTTTTACAGCAAAATCCGTAATGTCTTGAAACATCTTTTTGCCTGCCTTATCACTACCAAGCAACGTAGAAAAAGACACTTCTAAAGACTGAAATTCCTTGCGTACATCAATGACTTTTCTTGTAAGTTCGGTCAATCCCATTGTCATACCCACACCTGCGATTGTCTTGCCTATCTTGCCAAATACGGCATCTATATCGTTTCCGCTTCTTTCTATTTGTCTTGAAGCATTTTGTACGCCATTAACACTATCGTTAACGGCACGCATCAGTCCTTTATTATCGCCTGTAATCTCAAAATGTAAGTTATTCCCTGCCATCTTGTTAATCCCATTTTTGTTTCAAAATCAGTTCCATATTCTCCTTGTTGTCAGCATCCACAACCACGTTATTGTTGATGTGCGCTCGTTTGCGTTCCTCGTCCGTCAAGTACACCTGTTTAACACTATCAGCAAGCAACAAGCGCAGATTGGTGTAACTAATGCACCACAGGACATAGTCGTAAGTCCACTTGTAACGTTCGCAAGCCGTATCAATAAGCGAGCCGTATATGCTTGTGCCACCGAATGAGAAATTGTTTTTATCCTCATCTTTCGCCTGCAATGCTCGTTGCATACGCATCTGCTCCCTGTCAATGCCAAGACCTTTGATAAGTACGTTTGTTTTGTCCTGTTTCAAGACTATATCAAGCAACGTGGCGATGCTTTCTGCGTCCTGCTTTGCAATGTGCGCCTTGCGCCTTTTGCGTAGTTCTACGTTCGTGACCTCTCGCCTGCCTTTACAGGTGTGCAATGCAATCAGTTCTGCACATTCCTCTGCCTGTGTTGTCGCAAGTCGCAAGCACTCTGCGTATGGCTCAACCTGTAACAACGCATCGTTAACCTGCAATTGCCGTACAAGTCGTGTTGCAAGAAACGACACACCAAGCGATGCAGGATATAGCGATAACGATTTACCGCCTAAAGTAAATCGCACAGGTTGTTCAAGTAACGTATCTATTACAAGTTCCTCTATATCTTTGTCCTTATCTTCCATAATGAACGAAAAAAGGGCGGAGAAAAAACGTTTGTTCAATCCCCACCCTCACATCTAACCTAAATAATCAATAACAAAAACAATCTTTATGCAGTAGTCTTAATCGTTGTTGTTGCGCTTGAACTTCCGTGTTCTGTGAACTCTACCTTCGTGATGTTGCCCGAAGATTCAGTCACCTTGACCGTTCCCCACTTGATTTGATTGCCTGTTGGTGCAGAAAGCGCATCAGCGGTGTAATCAACAAGCGCACCATCGGCTGCGGTGAAACTATCCATAGCCTTAATGGTTGAGCGGTCAATGCAGATACCAAGTGCAGTTGTGTCCTGTGGTTGCAGGATGATAGTCCAAAGTCCGTCAATGATACCATCGGCATCAGCGATTGCTTTCATTCTATCGGCGGCCAAACGGATTTGATATTTGAGTGCGTAAGTTGACTTTGCATACTTTACGGCTTCGTTCTCGCCACCCTCAATTTTAGCCTCAGTCTTTTCGCCCTCGGTTGTTTCAAGTGTGGTTGAACCCTCAACAGGAGTTGGAAACTCAATGATTTCGGTTGTACCTACTTTCTGTGCGAATATGCGGGGTTTTCCCCAAGATGGAGTAATTGCCATAATCGTTAAGAATTTATGTGTTTGTAAATAATTTTGTTGTTAATGATGTGTTCGCCTGTGCCATCAATAGTCAATATCGCCTGTTCTGTTATGTCAATCTTAAAGCCTTTGCCGATGTGCGTTTCAAGCAATTGCAATGATAAATCGCACAACGTGCGCAAACGTGCAGAGTCCTCAACAAAATCGGCACCTCGCTTTATGTCGGCTACATACACGTTAACGTTGAGCATTGCCTGCTGAACCTGCACACCCGAAGAAGCGATGATGCTTATAACAACATCTTCCTTTGTGCTATTCGTTGGTCGGTTATTCTTATAGACACCGCCCGAAATAGTCTTTGCAAGTTCGCTTGCCTTAACCATTGCCCAAACATCGTCCTTTATGTCTATTGCCGTTTTCATTGTGCGTTTATGTTTCTTATTGCCTTTTTAACTGCTCTATTCATCGCCTGTTGCAGTTGTTCCTCTGCAAGCAAACGTGCGCCTGCAAGTACATCTCTGCCCCTTGCTTCAACATATCCTGCGTAGTCCATACCTGCAACGACTATCAGTGCGTAAGTGTTGGAGAATAGTTTTGCAATCTCATCAACAAACCTTTTGCCCTGTTCGCTACCCTCTGCGCCTTTGCCAACGACATTGAATGCGCTTTGTATCTGCTTATGCGCTTCGTTATAGTACGCATAGCCTATACTACTACGCAAATTGCCTGTTCTATCAGTCCAATTGTTATCGTGTTCTTCTCTCGCTCTTTTTACGCACTCGTTTCCAAGCCAACCAAGTTGCTCTCGGATTTCCGTTGCAAGTATTGCATTTGCACGTTCAGCGAAATCAGCCACACCACGCATTGATACCTTTATAGCCATAGTTTGCACAGGGTTGAATAACGTTGAAAACCTTTAGCCTGTAATCGTTGCGGTTGCATACCTCTGCGATGCAGAATGATGTCCGTTCCGTAGGCTATCTCATTGCAGGAAACATCAAGGCAAACGATATAGGCATACACGATAGTCTTTCCATCGGGTGCGATAATGACATTTGCATTTCCCTGTGCAGGTTCGGCATCGCATTGCAGGGTGTCGGCTATTACCTCGCCACCCTCAACCCAATCTCCGTTATCTGCTTCGTGACCTGCTATCCTGTTCACTATCTCTATTGTATCGTTGCCGTATATCATCGCCTTTGATGTTGTGTGTTGTTATTACATATTCTCGCCTACCCAACCAAGTACAGGTGCGCTCTTTTCGTTCAGTTCCGATAGCAATTGTTTGGCTTTTGCACCAAACGCACGTTTATCGGTATCGGAAAGCGAATACGATGCGCCTGCTTCGCTTACCTGCGGTGCGGTTGAAAGGTATTCGTACACCATTGCGGTAGCACGTTTGTATGCGCCTGTACCTGCAACTGCGTGCAGTTCTTCCTGGGGCGAAAGACCACACGATGCGCATACTCTCTCAATCGTTACAGGATTGATTGGATAAAGCGATATTGACTTTAATGCTTCGGCTACTAACATCTCTTATCTCTGTTTATCGCTGTCCGTCGTTCCAAGTTGTCTTGTTGACATTGAGGAATACCAACGAATTGCGGTTGATAAGACCTGCCTGTACATAGGCTTCTGCCATTGTAACCTCAAGCATTGGGTTAAGGTCTGAATAGCGAGTTACCTTGTAGAACGAACCCTGTACCTGCAATGCTTCAACGTTAGCAATCATCGGAACAGGCTTGTAATAGTTCCAACCAAGTTGTGCAGTACGGCTCAATGTCACTACGTTCTCATTCCAAGGCTTGATGGTCTTGTGGCTTCCGTCCTTGCCCTCAATTGTAACGTAAGTATCAATTACGATGAGTGTAGGATAGCCGTTGCGTGACATATATGCGTTGATTGCTTCAAGCGAAATCATATCGCCTGTTACAACTGAAAGGTCTGCAACCTGTGGGAACAAACGTTTCGCAACTGCGGTCTGCTGACAAAGCAACTCAAATGTATCCTGTTCAAGGATTGCGAACATTGGCTTTGGTGCGCCTGTCTTTGCAACGGCTTTCTGTGCCTTGATAATATCGCCAAGACCATCTGCCGAAGCATCAGCAACAACATCGCTACCGCTGATTGTAGACCAAGGCTTCTTTGCGCCCTTGAAATTGTCAGCAGGCACATTGAAGTTGATTTCGTTGTTTGTTGCAACATCGCCATCAATACCTGCTTCAAAGACAACCTTACCTCTTGAACCAAGTCTACAGGTGTCAAGTTCTACACGATGCTCCATTGCGTCCTGTACGAATGTAATATCATCGTAGACAAGGTTTACAAGGTACATCGCAGCCTGCTTGTCCTCGGTGTTGTTGTTTGCAATTGTCTGCAAATCGTTATACTCGTTAATCTCTCGTTCATTCTTTTTGCGTGCAACTGCAATCTTTGCAAGTTCGCCCGACCAAGAACCGATTACCTTGCGAGTTTTGAGTGGCGCTTTTGTATCAAATGCAACCTTATCAGCGGTTACAGGAATACCCTCATCGCCCTCAAGACCCTTTAGGTCAAACTTTGGTGTGTACTTGTTCGGGAAAAGAATGTTATGTACCAATGCGTGTCCGCCCTTGTATGAGTTGACGGAAGCCTGCATATTAGGTATATCAATGCTGAAAAGTGGTTTGTTAAATGCCATATCTTTCTACCTCCTATCGTTTAAGTGTTAAACAAGTTCAATCATTGGCAACGATGCTACAACCTCGTTTGCAACGAGTGCAGTTTCCTTACGCAATGTTCCACCAACGAGAACCTTTGCCAACTTATCTCCCTCACCTGCGAAAACATAATCGCCCAAGATGAATTTTGCAGTTCCCTTTGGTGTTGCTGATGATGCGCTTGCTGATGATGCTTCATAAAGCACCTCGCCTGCCTTGCACGATACACCAAGAGTGACGGTCACAAGGTCATACTCTGCATTGCTTGTATCTACTGCGGTACAAGCAACGGCTTTCTTGCCCTTGCCGATTGCATCGCCCTGTGCGATACCCGAACCCTTTGCGATTTTGATTGATGTTGCATCGCTTGCTACATCAGCAACTAAACGATAAGCCTTGATAGGCTCTAACTTGCCATCGCTACCAACCGAAAGAGCCGTTGACGGCTTCAAATCATACGATGGATTGGCTACAAGCATACCGCCTGCAACCTCTGCAATGACACTTTCAATGTAGATAGGCTCTGCCTTACCTGCATCTTTGTACTTGAAATTTACGTCCATTGTGTGTTGTGTTTACTTTGTGTGTGTGTTGTAATTGCCCCTAACGTGTGTTTGTGTTAAAGACCTTTGATTTTGACAGGTGCGCTTTCCTGTGTCTTTGCAATAGATGCGTTTCGCTCTGCAACAAGCGAGTTTACACCCTTGTCATCAACCTTTCCAAAGCCACCGCCTTTTGGCGCAGTAACTATGCCCTTGCTTGCGATGATTGCGTTTGATAGTTCTGTTACATCTGCTTTCGTTTCCTCAAGGTACGTTGCAAATGCTTCATCGCTCTCAAAGTTCATTCGTGCAAAGTCCTTTGTCACTTTTGCCTTTACCTGTGATGGTGCATCCTTTAGCAACGCATCCAACTGCGATTTACGGCTTGCAGTAACCTTTTCAGTCTGCATTGCCTGTAACTGCGCTTGCATCGTCTGCATCTGCTTTTCGTTTGCTTCCATTAAGGCTTTAGCCCACGCAGGCATTTCGTTGCCTTCGCCCTCGTTTGGTTTCGGTGTTGGTGCAGGTTGTGGGTCTACCTCAATCAACTTTCCGTCCTTTAGGTGGTGTTTGGCTTCGTAATTCTTAACGGCTGACAGGCTTGCTTGATTTGCTCGGCTATCGCCATAAGACTGCAATAGGCTTGCGAATGTTACCCCCTCAACTGCGGTTGCAATATCGCTCTCGTTTGTTGTGGTTGTTGCAAGTTTGCCTGCAACCCCCTCTAAAATCGCATCATCAACCCCAACGAATTTGGTTTTGAGTGCTTCTAACAATTTGTTTTTCATTCGGATGAATACTAATTAGTGTACGACTATTATATATTTTTATCGCTCCTAATAAATGCACGTTGTGTTAATTGTTGTTAATAATACGTTCTTTTCTATTGGTTTCTTTGCTATTGTGACAATAACAAAATACATTTGCATCAACAAACAAATAAAATTCTTAAAAATATGAACACATCAGTTTACACTAATCAGTTTATCAATGCAAACTTTCGCATCAAGGTTTACGGCATTGACAACACAGGAAAGAAAATCAACAAACTTGTAGGTGTCAGCGGTCTTATCAGCCTTATAGGTCTTGACCTTATGGTTAAGTTCATCGGCAGAGCCTTAAAGGCAGGTCTTGACAAATGCGTTTGCAAACTTCGCAGAGGCTTACAAGTAACGTTTTATGTTAAATAACTAATACAGGAGGACAGGAATATGAAAACAGGAATAGAACTATACAAGTATTTGAAAGAAAAGGCTTGCGATGCAATTATTTTGTTCTGCGGTGGTAATTGGTACACCGCATACGAAGAAGATGCAGTTAAATGTGGCAAAATACTCGGAATAACCATCACTCGCAAAGACGGATACAAGCAATGCAATTTCCCAGGCCATGGACTTGATACATACTTACCAAAGTTGATACGCAATGGGTGCAGGGTAGCAATTATTACAGACTAATAAACCACAGGACAGGCGAAATGGTTTTTGATGGGTTCGATTCCCATCATCGCCACAAAGGTATCGGTACAACAGAGTGACATTGAGGCATAGATATTATTCGGATACACACTCTTTAATCAAAGTTAGCGAAGCAATCGGGATGCTTACCACACAAGCATTGTTAAACAACAGGAGCAGGCGAAAGCCTGCTCCATTAAACAAAATAAGGATATGGAAACAAGATACGTTATAGTATTCATTGGCAACACAGGCAACACAACTCCGTATGTATTCGGAAGCCTAAAGGCGATGTACGACGAACTGACGGAACGGCACATCGGTCTACCGCTTTACAAGGTATGGGGAAACGTTACACGCACAGGCTTAAAGACACCGACAGGAACAATTTATAAGCGACCTGTGCATAGAATGAAACAAAAGTAATATATTTGTGTCGGTATGAAAAGGGTTTATCTGTCAAGGAATGCAAAGCGAGTGCTTCGTCATATTGCTTTAGGCAAGAAAGGGATACCGCCTAAATTGGATGCGTACACCTATGCTTCTGCTTGCGTAGAACTCAAAGAACTGCATTTTGCAAAGGTTGCCTTTGTTGAAGGTGGCGATGTTGAAGCAACAACGATAACGAACGAAGGCATTGCGTATCTTGCAGTAAATCCACATCTGCACAATCCTGTTGATTGGAGCAAAGTAAACACCATTGTTATGGCTATACTTACCCTGTTAGGATTGTTGCTCGGCTTGATAGCCTGTACAAAATTATTATAGTATTAACAAACTCGGCAGGCAGTTCCTTGACCGCCTGCCGATTAAAAATAAATTCAGTTATGAAAAATAATAGTAAGCATATACCACAGATTGTACGCAATGCTGTTGATAGCGATTACACAATAGAATATCTTGGCGAGAAGAATGGCGCACACTTTTACAATGCATACATTGCTGATGCTAAAGCAGGATTTCCGATGGTTATTCAACTTTTCAAAAACGAAATTTTAGTTTTGGAAGATGATTTTGCAAGAAGTATCATTTCCTCTTTTTGGTGATTTTAACGATACCTATCCAATCCTTTACATTAAACAATTTATTGTCGCATCTAACAACTCCATCGTAAGAATGTGCAACGTTAGTCATTTCTCTACATAGGTAACCTATATCTTTCCATTCATCTTCACTACCTTTTGAATTGTCTTTCTGTGGTTCTATATAACGCAAAGTGCCATCCGCTTTGCGCTCAATCATAGTACAATGACCTTCCTTGCTTTTCCACGTTAAACCTATCTCATAAATACCCACATCTTTGCATTGCTCGTTAAAATACTCCATATATAAGTTCTCGTTCATATTGTAGTGGTTATATTTACGATAGACCCAATCACGAAAAGACAGATATGATACTTTACTTCCATCTTTGTTTAACCAACAATTTTGCCATTCCCTCGCACCGCTCAATATTCTTGATAATGATTTTGGAGTGTTTGCACCTGCGGTGACATCAAATCCCCATAAACGCAACTGATAGACAGGCGAACAAGTTTGACAATTTATCGTGTACCCCTTTTTGTATTTTGGATTCTTCGCAAATCTTTCGCCTGTTACTCTGTTTATATATCTTCCGTTCTTATCGGGCAAAAATTCAGGTTGCCATAAAGGATTTGCACTCTGCCTGTCGGCTTGTTCGTATGTCATACTAAAACCACGTTCAATTCCTAATGCTTTCTCAATTTCCCTAAACATAACACGTTGTTCGGGCGAATACAATGCAAGTTCTTCCTGTCTAAT
This sequence comes from Ruminococcus sp., assembly GCA_045617705.1. Taxonomy (GTDB): domain Bacteria; phylum Bacillota; class Clostridia; order Oscillospirales; family Acutalibacteraceae; genus Ruminococcoides. The sequence goes on along the minus strand of JAZLJE010000025.1, from coordinate 9,368 downwards.
GGCTGCACGTTCCTTGATACGTTCTATTTCAGCAGGCTTGCGTTTTTCCTGTCGTTGCTTTGTTTTTGCGAGAATTTCCTCACGATGCTTTTGTTCCGACTGCATACGCAACAATGTTTCATCTTCTGCGCTTACCTGCACAGGCTTTGTTTGTTTCATTGCCTTATTATTTTCAACCTTTGCAGAACCGCCATTTTCAGCCTTTGCACTCTTTACAGGTTTAACCTTAACAGGCTTCGCTTTCTTCTCCCACTTGAAACCTTTGCTAATATCCCCATCAACATAGTTGTCCTTGATGAAATACGGCAGGTTCTTTGCGTTTGCGATGCGTTCTGTGTTATCATCAATCCATTTCGTAAACTCCTTTGGCATCTTCTTAACGGAATGCTTTTGCAGGTATGCCTGTTCTTCGGCTTCGGTCATATCTGCCATCCTATCCATTTCATCTTCGGTCGGTAGTACTGCGGTTGCAAAACATCTGCACCACGGATGCCAACCCGTAAACTTGAATGTTTTAGGAAAAACCTTGCCTGCCATCGTGTCGCATATATCTTCTTCGGGGTGGTTGTTTGACAGACTTATCTTAATTCCAAGCACATATCGTTGGTTTTGCCAATTCTCAAAGTCTGCGGACCTGTAAGCCATATTGTTTTCGGTTGCAGTCATACGCAATGCGTTCTTGTACGAACTGCGATATACACCTTGCCCGAATGTACCGCTTAATGCCTGCGCACGTTTAGACAAGCGCAACTTGCCATCAGCACCTCGCACTCTGCGAAACAGGTTGTGTGGGTTCTTTAAGTCATTGCGCACATCACGGCTCAATGCCTGTGCGCTTTTACCTTGCGACAAGCCTAAATCAAGCGACATCTCTATGTGTTCCTGTGCTTCCTTTGTCATCTTCCACACTCGCTCACTTACCCCCATACCGCCAATCTTACGATTTTGGAATGCTTCAAGGCTATCAAGGTTGCGTTGCTTCCACGATTGTATTTCCTCGTTGCTGATGGTTCGCCCTCGCTTTCGGAAATACGCAACAAAGTTGGCAATCATAGCATCGTTCTTTGCGTTTGCGATGTGCCAAGCCTGTTTGTTTCCCTGCTCAAGATTTGAACTGATACCCGATGCGAAATCCTGCAACATCTGCTCAACCTGTGCCTTTAGTTTTGGGTAGTTCTTGAACTCAAACAAATCATTCTCTGCATCGCCTGTATAGCCTGTCTTTGATGCGAGTTGTGCCGATTTCTTTGCCATCTCATCAAACAAAGCCTGTACTATCTTAATGCGTTTCTTCAAGTTCGCAAGTTGTTTCTTATCGTAGACGGAAGCCTTAAACATTCTTCGTGTGTGTTTGTGTGGTTAATGATAGACAACGGCAATACAGGGAAATAATGCGTTTATTCGCCCTGTAAGCCGTTATCTTTTGTTTTGTGTAGTCTTACTCAACAGGCATATTGAAAATGTCCTGTGCGCCCTGTTCTGCTTCTTCTGCAATGCGATTTAGTTCCTCATCTACATCATCAGCATAGCCCAAGTATTGAACTGCGGTTTTCTGTGACATAATCGCCTTGCCACCTGTAGCCGATGCAAGCAGGTTCACTTTCTCCGTTTCATCTTTGATTTGGTAAGGAGTTATCACGTTCTCAACGTACAACGTATCTACTGCGCTTGCAAGCGATGGGAACATCGTTTTGACGTAGGCACGCACCACGTTAACCTCCCTGTCAAACATTTCAAGCCAAATGCCACTCTCGGCAAGCACTTTCATCTGTGCGTCAATAAAGAGCATCTTGCGTGCTTCGCCCGACATTGGTGTTGCTTTCATACTATCCATTGACATATCGGGCAATTGCAACTGCGTAAAGAACAGGCGCAGTATTTCCTCAACGTGGTATTTAATCGCATCGGTTGCACCATTCCACGTTGCGTATTCTGCCTTGTCACTCTGCCGTAGGCGAAGCACGTTGCGCCCGATTGAGGAACCTGCCTTTTCGCCACCTACTGCAATCTCATCATCGCTATATATGACAAACGTAGGTCTTGCGTTCTTACGAATGTAGTTGCCATTGCGTGACAATGTCCATTCTGCTTCGTAGATATTCTCCGACAGGTTTTCCCATATAGGCAAACCACGATGAATGTATAGACCGCTAATCTTCTGCAACGTAATTTCTTCACGCAATTCTTCAACAGGGTTTGCACCATCGTATCGCCAACGTATATGCTCATCAGCCGTATAGGCGTCAAAGTATTCTACCTGCTTGTCGGCTTCAAGTTTCTTGTATGCGACTGAAAGTGCAATCATATCATCGTATTCGTCAAACAATGGGAACAACTGCGCACCCTGCATAGGCGAATAGTTCTTGCAACGCAGTTTCAGTGCTGACTGATAGCCTGCATATATCGTTGGTTGTGCCTGTGCGTACCATATAGTCACGTTCTCACACGATGCGTACAAGTTACGACTTCGCTCCATATTAAGGCTATCAATGCGGTTGCGCTGGAAGATTGCTTCCATAATGTCTGCAACCTGCTTTTCCTTTTCGTTCTGTGGCTTGTAGATGCGTTGCACAGGTATGCCAAACATCAAGCCTGTAATACGTTCTACGGCAAGTTTCTGCGCTGCAATCGTGATTGTACTTACCTCTTTGAGTTTCCCTGCTTCAACCGCCCTGTTGTACGTTAAATCAGTCTTAACAGGGTGCTTCGTTGGGTCATACTCCTTTTCAAGCACCGACCACGCAGGCACGTTGATAATCTTTGTTTTCAAGTCTGCAATTACCTCGCTTGCATTCCTGCCCTTGTCAATGATTTCTTTTATATCCATATCGCTTTACTTTGTGTGTGTTGTGTATGTGTGTTAAAACATTAAATCTTCTATTTCCGCATCGCTCATTGTCCGCTGACCGCCTATCGTACCATTGCGCAACGTTTCCATCGCCTTTGGATGAAACGTATTACAAAGCGCATCGCAAACATCGGGCGAATGTCCTAATCGTTTCTTTATATCTTCCTTTGGTTCAATGATTATTTTACCCGATGACAGGAAAGAATAGTGTATCTGCGATGCTTCTTCAATCAGTCCGCAGTCGGGTGGTATCATCGCACCTGTATTGTTGTCAGGGTTAAGCCACTCACGCACGCACCAATGCAGGTACGCACGCATATTCGCAAACTGATATTGCCCTGTGCTATCCGTCAGTTCTTTCCCTCGCCATTTTGCGCTTTCGCTGAACTTGCAACTGATAAAGTTATTCGGGTTCAAATCTCGGCTTGTTCTTGCTATTTCCTCGCATCGGCTGAATACACCTGCGCCCTCGCCTATCGTATCAATGCTGACAACGATGTTGCTATGTGTCTGTGCATACTGAATAAGCGAACCTGCCGTTTCCATATGGTTTGCCTGTCCGCCCGAATTGCGGATGTTGAAACGTGTGTAATTGCCTTGTCTGTGACACTCAACAGAACAATCTCGCCCCATACCTGCAACATCAGAACCGATGATTACATCGTTTCCGTCCGTTGGGTGCGTTTCGGTTTTCCATCGTTCCATTGCCTGTTCAATCCACGTTTGCGGTATAAGTATATCATCAGCAACCTTTGGGAACTCGCCAAGCACCTTTTTACGGAACAAGTCCGATGGGCGATACCATTTACCCTCAAATTCAAAATCGTTTTCACTCGGCTTCACATCCTCGGTTCGTATCTGCGTGCACCAATTGTCTATCTTATCCTGCACCCAATCGTAGTCCACCTGTCCGTTAATGATGATTTTCTTTGCAAGAACGTTAGGCGCACTCAACGATGAAAGGCGAAACTTTGCCCATCTGTCCTGTGCTTGCGATTGCGCTGCATAACCTGTCGTTTTGTTCGGGTTGAATACCAACAACAGGCGAGAATTACCCTGCAAGTTACCCTCAATCGCAGAGAACGTGTCATCGCTGATACCTGTTGCTTCGGTAACGGCAAACATTACATTCGTTGCGTGAAATCCCGACCAAGCCTCGTGATTGTGTTCATCAGCCTTAAAGCCTGTCAAAAACCACTCTGCATTTTCGGTTCGTATATCGTAGCCTGTCAAGCGACCACGCAAGCCAAAACCACGTTTGTTTGCAGTGTACCACAATCGTTTGATTTCGGGTATCATAATGTTCTTAACCTGTCGGTCAGTCGGTGCAGTCAACGCAACCTTTGTATTCGCAATCATATCGCCCTGTCGGTTAAAACGTGGTGTCAGGTACATAAAGCACATCGCACCCACAGCAGTAACGTAGTCCTTACCTCTTGCCGTTCCGCTTCGTACCGATATGCGTGGTTCGTGCTGAATGGCATCAATGATTGCCTGTTGCTCTTTGTCAAGGTTCGCCCCAAGCACATCTCTTGCGAACTTATTCCAATCGTTAATGCAGGATTGCCAAAAGGCAACCTCTTTCTGCCGTTTACGTTCTTCGTATAGTGATAGGTTGCTATTCATCAATCGTTAATGCTTCAATCATACTTTCTGCGATTGTCAGTTTCGTTTCGTTCTCCGTCTTAACAGGTGCATTTGTGCCAAGCAATTCATCAATCTGCTTTTGTGCGTTCATCGCAGCCTGTAGGTACTTGACATCACCTGTTCCACCTTTAATCGTTTCCTGTTCCTGTTGTACCTCGGTTGTTGTTATGCCACCATCAGCACCCGATGCGCCACCTTTGCCACCTGTAGGCAGACCCTTCTGTCGCTTTTTTGTCTTGACACTATCAAGTTTTGATTTCTCCCAACTTTCCATCGCTTCGGCTTTCGCCATTTGCAGGAAGCGCACAGACCTTGCACGCAAACGTTCTGCCGTTTCCTCGTCAAGCATCAACGATTTCTGCACCGCCTTGTAATCTGCGTGCATCGTGCTTGTGGAATAAGTCGCAAGTCCAAGTTCCTTTTTTATTCTTTCCCCAGCCTGTGTCATTCGCATTCCGCACAGGGTGTATTTCTCCATCAATCCCCTAACTTTCGCTATCAGCGCATCGCTTCTTTGGTTCATATACTTTCAATTTTAACCGCAGTTTTTCCTGTTAGTTTCTCCCATCGGGCAAGGATGACATCGCAATAGTGTTCATCAAGTTCCATTGTATAACACTTGCGTGCCATTTGTTCGCAAGCCACCATTGTGCTTCCGCTTCCTCCAAACAAATCTAAAACACACTTTGCATACCTGTGGTTTTTCATTGCTCTACAAGCCAATGCAATTGGCTTTTGAGTAGGATGCACATAGTTTGTGTCTTTGGCTATTTCCCACAAATCACTTTCATTGTTTATACCCTCATCTATCTTTCCATTAAACAAACAAAATTCGTGTTGATGACGATAACCTTTACCCATACCAAACACGTTCTTTGCCCATACAATACAACTCTTAAAGTTAAGTTTAGTTTGCAGTACCGAATAGAATTTCCAATTGCACCATATATAGTATAAATTTGGTTGAATTGCTTTTACGACATTACAAACTGCACCGATAAACTTATCAAAATCCGTATCAGCAAGATTATCGTTTTTAATGACATCAAAATTTCCGCTTCTTCCGTTAAAGGCAACATTGTATGGTGGGTCAGTAAATATCATATCTATTTGCCCCCCCCCAATCAGTCTTTTTACATCTTCAAGATTGATACTATCGCCACACATAAGACGATGTTCTCCAAGTTGCCATATATCGCCACGTTTGCAACGCACCTGTATTGCATCGGTTTCTTCGTTAAAATCATCTTCTTTAACCTCGCCACTCTCTGCCCCCTCAACAGCATTGTCCTCGCCTTCCATTGTTTCCCATACAGGCAAGTTCCATTCGTTCAGCGGAAACGCATCAAATTTGTTTGCAACGGCATCGTAATCCCACTTTCCATAACCGATGTTGTCAGCAAAGATGAACTGCGTGCGCTCGGCTTCGCTCATATCTGTTACATCAATCGTAGGCACAACAGGCTTATCAAGGAACGTGCGCCAATAGTCAAGTAATGCGTTCTTTTCTTCCTGTGTCCGCAGTTCGTTGTAGGTAAACAGGTTTTCAAGTTTGTCCTTTATCTCTGCAAACTCCATCAGCGCAATATGCTTCAATGCTTCGTAGCGCATATTGCCACCATAGATGACACCACCTGTTACGGCAATCGGTCTTACCTGCATCATCTTCGGCAACGTTAGCAAACTATCAATCAGTCGTTCAAAGTCTGCCTTATCAATTTCTCTCGGATTTTGTTCATTCGCTTTGATTGCGTTCAAAGCCGTGTTTTTTATGTTTGCTTCCATACACTAATTGGGTGTTGTTTTCGTTTTCAATTATACGAATTTATCGCTAACTTGCAAATAATCAACACTAATTAGTTATATGGTTCATTTTTGATTTCGCCTTTACTTTCGTTTTGCTTTTCTTGTTTATTGCTCACAATCAACGTTTTACGCAAACGAAAAAAAAAAAAAAGAGCAACCGCATATCACTACGAAGTTGCTCACAAACAAATAAAATTCGTGGAATATGATTACCACGTTGTGCAAATATAAGCAATTTATTTTTTATCCCTGCAAGGGTACATTTCACAACATTTGCCCCTGTACAGACAATCGGGCAACATTGCTTCCGCCATTGCAGGGTCAATGATTCCTATTTCTGTTTTAACCAATCGCCACACGTTGCGTGTTTCCTCGCTTGCTTTGTTGCATAACCGCTTACGGCTAATGTTAATGAGTGCCTGTGCATTGCACGAAAGCCAAAGGTCAACGAGTGCGCCCTGTGGCAGGTTATCCCTATCTATGCCTGTCCTGTCGGTGCGTTGCGTGACAACAAACTTTTCAACCCCGATGTGGTGGCGTACAAAATGCGTTGCGACCCACGATGGTATGCCGAAAATCTTAATATCAAACTCCAACAGGCGAATGGGCGAATGTTCGGCACGCAGTATCTTAAGTTTCCATTCATCACTCGGTTCTGCACCCTGCTTTGGTTTATTGCCTATGGTAAAGAGTGCGCTTTCGTACACTCTCTGCCAATCGGTTACTTTTGTTATTTCTATGTTCATAATAACTTGAATTTATCTTTATACTTACGTTGTTTCCTGTGAATGATAGTCCAAGCCTTTTGAAATAAATAATACTTATGCCAAGATGGCATAGTAAATTTCCCATTCTCATTATAATAAGATGGGTATAGTTTATCCAATCTATCTTTTAATCGTTTGGAAAAGGCCTTACAACTTGCAGTCTTCCTCGCTTGTCTATAATTCATTTTTTATTCCTCCATTGTTTCCCCTGTTTCTATCACATATCCTTGATTATTACAATTAGGACATTCGAGTTCTTTAAGTAGAGTAGTAGTAGGTCTTACTGCAATCCATCTATATTTGCAGTTTATACATATAACCTCACTTGCTTTGTGTGGTTTATTATCATTGATGTTGATTTCCATATTTATTTCTCCTTATTTTTATTTTCGAGATAATGATAACAGTCTTTGAAACCATCGTTATATCCAGAATACAGACCAATTGTATAGGTTTCTGTGTGTGGGTTGTTTGGATTTAATTGTTCAGCAAGTTTATCAAGTTCCTCTTCGGTAATAGGTTCTTCTTGCCACTCTGAAACAATATCTAAACCATTACCCCCATAAGACCTTGTCCCGAAATTATCATATACCTCAATATCTCCATTGCATAAAGCTAATTGATGGTGATATGTATAGTCGGAAAGATTATTTATGTAGATAGCCTTCTTGCCATCCCTTGTTTTGTAAGACTTACCAAAGTAAGCATTTTCAAATATATTCTTTTCCATATTTATTCCTCCATTATTTGTTTGAAATCCTTATAATATCTACAATCTTGTCTGCATATATGTGTTGGTGTGGTGTGTACAAAGTGCCCACATACCTTACAATAAGCATTGCAAGCCTTATCAACCCATAATTGTTTTTCTGTTTTGTGGGCATATTGCAATGCCAACAGATGTTGCTCATATTCTTTAGCCCCTTTAACGTACCCATCCCTTTCTGCAACCACTACAAGGCTTGCATCTGCATCGTTTGCCGTTGGGTATAGTTCGTTTGCTCGTTCTTCTATATTCATATTGTTTTTGTTTTATCATTTTACCATTTTACCAATGTCGGTAAAATGGTTTTAATTGGAAGCAGGCATAACACCTGCCCCCATAAAGTTAGTAATTTTCAATTAAAACGGCAAGTTATCATCGCCTTTTAGTTCAACATTTTCTGCCACAGGTGCAGGAGTTGTCTGTGCTTCGTTTCCTGCTACTGCAATAGGCTTAAAGTTGCCAAAGTATTGCTTGTTCTCTTCCTGTGGGTGTGTTTCTCGGTATTCCTTGCTAAAACTGCGCTTGCAGTAATGCGTATTGCCGTATTCATCTGCACCATCCTTGTTTTCCCATATCGCAACCGAAAAACTGATGTGTTTGAAAGGTTCTGCGCCCTTTTCCTCGTTGCGCTTGATGTACAAATCATTTTCCTCTACAGGTATGCAAACGCATCGTACTCCGTTGATTGTTGCGACACCTACTTTCTTCAGTTTCGCAAGATTGATGTTTCCTTGTAAATTCATTGTTGTTAAAGTTTTACATTAAAATAATCTTCTAAAAAAGACTTGCAGTCTATTACACCAAACATTGTTTTATACGCATTGTTAAAATCATCTATTCTTTGGTCGTAGAAAATCGAGCAAACAAGCCATTCGTATATGTTGTTGTAGTATTTCTTTATGCTCTTTTTGGTATCGTAGTAAACCTGCGCATTTCGTGCGTATGCCCTTAACATTTTTGGATGTTTGCGAAATTCCTCTATTCTCTTCTTCTTACTCGTTAAGGGGCAACACATACATCCTAATCTGCGTTCAACGTGAAATTTGCCTCGTTCGTCATAATACACAGGGGCGCATTTGATACCTCTGTCAGCAATAAACTCGGCTACATCTACATCAGTCCACTCTAATAGCGGATATATGGCTTGATATGGATTGCATTTTGTACCTAAACATTCGGTAGGTTCATTATATCTTTCATTTCTTTTTCTGCTTTCGGATTTTCGTACACCTATAACTACTTTATGAATTGATTTTATCGCTTGATATTCTTTCAATTCACTGCAACAAAAGCGATAGTTGCGACTCGGAATACCCTTTTCCCTTACCAATTCAAAGAACGTTTTTTTAGGTCTGTTAATCTCAACTCCCATTTCTGTTGCGTGCTTGATTGTTCCTGATGGGTCAATAGTCGTATTCTTATAGATTGCACGATATGGAATGCCTGCTTCTTTGACAAGTTGCAGTATGACATCACTATCCTTGCCACCTGAATATGCAACCTCTACAACCTCGTTTTCTTCAAGTGGTACTGA
>JAZLJE010000024.1:0-6321 GCA_045617705.1 Ruminococcus sp. | reverse complement strand
TATTCTTGAAATGCAGCGTATCAATGTATACGCTCTCATAAAGTACTGCAAGGATATCCTGGAAGATTTACAGCGTAAAGGTGTTATTCAAATAGAAGATGTGAATATCGAAGACAGCGTTTTTTACAAAGAAGACACTTCATCTATTCAATCATCTTTTCTGCGAAGTGCGTCCTGTGCAAAAGATGCCGCAGAAATTCTGTGTGAATTTGTACCGCAGAAGAAGTCGCTTCTTTCGTCGTTTAAGGGACGAACACAGATAACGCGTGACGAATACGATACTTTCGTTGAGTCTTCCCAGGAAATATTGCGAGTTGCTTATGACATAATTTCTTTCAAAAAGAATATAGAACAAAACAAAGCGGAAATAATCAAGTATGAGTCTCAACTCGAAAGTATAAAGCCGTGGGAAGCCCTTGATATCCCGATGACCTTTAACGGTACAAAAACCACAAAAGCGTTTATCGGAACTTTTGAAGAAAAACTATCGAGTGAAGATATCTTGTTAAGACTTGCAGAAACTATTCCCGAAACCGATAATATCAGCGTTGATATTATCTCAAGCGACGAAAACCAAACCTGTGTTCTTATCTTGTGTATGAACAAAGATGAAGAAAAGGTTTCTGACGCCTTGCGGGAAGTTGGATTTGCTTATCCCGCGTATCTTTCTAAATCCGTTCCGCGATTGCGTATCAAAGAGATAAAACTGCATATCAATAACCGAAAAGGCAGGATTTTGGAATATACCAATAATATAAAGTCTTACAGCGGTACTTTGTCGGCGCTGCTCTTTTTGGAAGACTACTATATTATGAAAGCCGAACGCTATTCGATTGTTGATAATTTGAGTGCAACAGCCCACACTTTCGTAATGAGTGGTTACATCGTAAAAAACGATGCCGAAAACCTAAAATCATATCTCGAAAGCAAGTATGATGCCGAAGTTGAACTCGAAGACGCAGATGAACCGGATGTACCGATTAAACTGAAAAACTCAAAGTTTACCGAACCGGTTGAATCCGTACTTAAAACATACAGTTATCCGAACAGACGAGAGATTGACCCTACATCAGTAATGGCGATATTCTACTACATCTTTTTCGGAATGATGTTTTCCGATGCAGGCTATGGACTTGTAATGACATTAGTTTGCGGAATATTACTTTTAAAGTTCAAGAATATGGAAGACGGACTGAAAAAGAGTATGAAGATGTTCTTCTGGTGCGGAGTGTCCACAACTTTCTGGGGATTGATGTTCGGAAGTTTCTTCGGTGATGCAATATCGGTAATATCAAATGTATATTTCCATACCGACGCGCCGAACATCCCGGGACTTGTATCACCCTTGTGGTTTAACCCTGTATCAGACCCGATGCGAATGTTGATGTTTGCATTCTTACTTGGTATTATCCATATTTTTGCAGGACTGTTCTTGCAGGCTGTAATTGATGTGAAGAACAAAGAATATCTTTCAATCATATATGATGTTGTGAGTTGGTACCTTTTGGTACTCGGCGCAGTTTTTGCCTTGCTCTCAACAAAGATGATGGGAGATATCGCAGGCTTTACTTTACCGCCCGTGTTCTTAACTGTCGGACTTGTTATGATGGCAGTCGGTGCGGTGATTATAGTTGCTTTTTCAGGACGAGAAAGCAAAAATCCGATAAAGCGACTTTTAAAAGGTCTTTACGGACTTTACGGTGCTACAGGATATTTAAGCGATATTCTTTCCTACAGCCGACTGCTTGCTTTGGGACTTGCCACAGGCGTTATCGCACAGGTATTTAACCAGATAGGCAGTATGCTCGGTGGCGGAATATTCGGTCTTTTTATGTTCACTTTGATTTTCTTAATAGGACATTCGCTGAATATCGGCATAAATGCACTTGGTGCTTATGTTCACACAAACAGATTGCAGTTTGTTGAATTTTTCGGAAAATTTTATACAGGCGGCGGAGAAGAATTCAAGCCGTTTAAAATCAATACAAAACATTACATTGTCAAGGAGGAAAAATAAATGTCAGAGATATTAAATAATTCAGGATTGTTTTTTGCACTTTTGGGTGCAGCGTTTGCTACTTTTTTTGCAGGTATAGGTTCTGCAATAGGTGTAGGTAAAGCAGGTATAGCAGCAGCGGGTGTTCTTTCCGAAGACCCCTCAAAGTTCGGTAAAGTTCTTATCTTCCAACTTTTGCCCGCCACACAGGGTATCTACGGACTTCTTGTTGCATTCTTGATTTTAACAAATGCAGGTATCATCGGTACACCGAAAGACATTTCCTTGCAAACAGGACTTCTTTATTTCGCAGCATCTTTACCGATTGCATTCGCAGGACTTTTCTCTGCAATACATCAGGGCAACTGCTCTGTTGCAGGTATAGGAACTGTATCAAAAAGACCTGACCAGATGGGTAAAGCAATCATCCTTCCCGCTATGGTAGAAACATACGCTATTCTTGCTTTGCTTATTTCCATCCTTTCAATATTCGGCATTGCCGCTATGTAATTTTTCGGAGCTTCGATTATGACAGGTATTGAAAAAATCATCAAACAAATCGAATCAGATACTCAGTCAGAATGTCAAGACATCATCAGCGTTGCAGAAAAAAACGCTGATAAGATTATCGCTGATGCGAAACTTGAAGCAGCGAAAACTGCATCAAAAATCGAAAACGACGCTGATGTAAAGTATAAAGATATAATCGAGCGCGGAAAATCTTCTGCCGAAGTTGAGCAAAAGAAAACAATTCTTCTTGCAAAACAGCAGGTTATGAGAGAAATGATTGAAAATGCCGAAAAGTATCTTGAAAACTTAAGCGATGACGAGTATTTTGATTTGATTTTGAAATTGATAAAGAAAAATCAGTCGTCTGAAAACGGTATGATAGGCTTTAGTAAAAAGGATTTATCACGCATTGACGACAAATTTATAAATGAACTTAATTTAGTTTCAGACGGAAAACTCACTTTATCAAAAGAGCCGATAAACATTAAATCCGGTTTTGTTCTTTTCTATAACGGTATCGAAGAAAACTGCTCTTTTGATGCAATGTTTTCTTCTATGTATGAGAGAATTTGTGACAGAGTGATGAATCTTTTATTCTGATTGTGAGGGATATTAGCCCGTGGAAGATTATACTTACGCTGTGGCACGAATAAGGTCAAAAGAAAATAACCTGCTTTCAAATGCCGATTTGGAAACGCTGATAAATCAAAAGGATGTAAAATCCTGCATCAGATTTTTGAGCGAAAAAGGTTTCGGCGAAAATTCGGAAAATACAAATTTCGAAAAACTCTTGAAAGCAGAAGACGAAAAAACATGGCAGTTTGTAAAAGAACTTTTGCCCGATTTATCAGTACTTGACTTTTTTCTGATGCCAAACGATTTTCACAATTTAAAAGTAGCGATAAAGTCCATAACAAGAAACCGCAAGGCGGACGATTTTTACCTCGACGGCGGAACTGTGGATGCACAATTTATATATAACTGTATCGAAAAAAGAGACTATAATGGTTTGCCCGAACATTTATCTGATGTTGCACAAAATGCAATGAAAACCCTTTTGCAAACATCAGACGGACAACTTTGCGATTTCATTATCGACAAAGCGTGTCTTGAGGCAGTATATAAATGTAAAGAGAAAAACGATAACGAGATTATCAAACTTTACTGTGAACTTTTCGTTGCATCTGCAGATATAAAAATTGCAGTTAGATGTGCAAAAACAGGAAAATCACTTGATTTTATATTAAAGTATTTAGTCCCCTGTGACTCTTTGAATGTTGAAAGACTTGCAAAAGCAGCGGCAAAAAGTGTTATGGATATTTCCGACTATCTTCTTGAAACCGACTACAAAACCGCAGTAAATGCTTTGCAAAGTTCTATGTCTGCTTTTGAAAAATGGTGTGACGATTATCTGACAAACGCTATGAAACCGCAGAAGTGGGAGCCGTTTACAATAGGGCCTATTGTTGCTTTCGTTATTGCACGAAATAACGAGATAAAAGCGGTAAAAATGATACTGACTGCAAAAACCGCTAACATTGATACCGATGTCGTCAGAGAAAGATTGAGGGAAATGTATGTATAGAATTGCAGTAGTAGGAGACAGAGAAAGTATCTACGGATTTTCGGCATTGGGACTCGATACCTATTTTATCGAAGAATATGAGGAATTGTCCCCAATGTTCAAAAAACTCTGCCAAAGCGGAAATTACGGTATTATTTATGTTACAGAGTCTTCGGCTGTTTTGCTTGAAAAAGAAATCGTAAAATACAGCGAAGCACAAACCCCCGCAATTATTCTTATCCCCGGCGTGACGGGAAATACGGGAAAAGGTTTAAGTGCGGTGAAAGAATCTGTCGAAAAGGCAGTCGGCAGCGATATTATTTTTAATGACTAATCAAAAGGAATGATTATATGAGTACAGGCGTAATTAAAAAGGTTGCAGGTCCGCTTGTTATAGCCGAAGGTATGAGAGATGCGAATATGTTTGATGTTGTTCACGTATCTTCACAGAAACTTATCGGCGAAATTATCGAAATGCACGGGGATTTGGCATCAATACAGGTATACGAAGAAACTTCCGGTTTAGGACCGGGCGAGCCTGTTGTATCAACAGGAAGCCAACTTTCCGTAGAGTTAGGACCGGGACTTATCGAAAGCATATATGACGGTATTCAAAGACCTCTTGACGATATTATGAAAGTCAGCGGTAACAACCTCTCCCGCGGAGTTTTTGTACCGTCTTTAAAGCGTGACAAAGTCTGGCAGTTTATCGCAACAAAGAAGGTCGGCGACAAGGTTGTCCCGGGTGATGTTGTCGGTACAGTACAGGAAACCGAGATTGTCACCCACAGGATTATGGTACCTAACGGTGTCAGCGGAACTATCGAAAAGATTGAGTCGGGCGAGTATACCGTAGTTGATACTGTCTGTGTTGTTCAAGATGAAAAAGGCGAAAGCCACGATGTTTGCCTGATGCAGAAATGGCCTGTTCGTATCGGCAGACCGTATAAGAAGAAACTTTCTCCCGATATGCCTCTTGTCACAGGTCAGCGTGTTATCGATACACTTTTCCCGATAGCAAAAGGTGGTGTTGCATCTGTTCCCGGACCTTTCGGTTCAGGTAAAACGGTAGTTCAGCACCAACTTGCAAAATGGGCTGAGTCCGACATAGTTGTCTATATCGGATGCGGTGAACGCGGAAACGAGATGACCGATGTACTTAACGAGTTCCCCGAACTTATCGACCCGAAATCCGGACATTCTCTTATGGAGCGTACCGTCTTGATTGCAAACACTTCCGATATGCCTGTTGCGGCGCGTGAAGCATCTATTTATACCGGTATCACTATTGCCGAGTATTTCCGTGATATGGGTTATTCCGTTGCTTTGATGGCTGACTCAACTTCCCGTTGGGCAGAGGCTCTGCGTGAAATGTCCGGTCGTCTTGAAGAAATGCCCGGTGAAGAAGGCTATCCCGCTTACCTTGGTTCAAGACTTGCACAGTTTTATGAGCGTGCAGGCAGAGTTGTTACAAACGGCTCTGAATATAACGAAGGTTTCCTTTCCGTTATCGGTGCGGTATCACCTCCCGGAGGAGATATTTCCGAACCCGTATCTCAGGCAACCTTGCGTATTGTAAAAGTCTTCTGGGGACTTGACTCAAACCTTGCCTACAAGCGTCATTTCCCGGCAGTAAACTGGCTGACTTCTTACTCTTTGTATGTAGATACTATGGCAAAATGGTACGAAGAAAATGTCGCAGAAGATTGGATGGAACTACGTGCAAAGATTATGGGCTTGTTGCAAGATGAGTCTGAACTCGAAGAAATTGTTAAACTTGTCGGTATGGATGCTCTCTCTACAACCGACAGACTGAAACTTGAGTCCGCCCGTTCTATCCGTGAAGACTTCCTGCATCAAAACGCCTTCCACGAAACAGATACCTATACTACTTTGAAAAAGCAGTATTTTATGATGCAACTCATACTTGCATTTTACGATAAATCACTTAATGCGTTGAAAAAAGGTGCAAATATCGAATTGCTTGTAAATATGCCGATAAGAGAACGCATAGGCAGATTTAAGTATGTAAAAGAAGATGAAATCAAGAAGACTTATGATGATATCATATATAACCTTGATATAGATATTGATACTATAATAAGCAAGGGGGAAGAGTAATGCCAAAGGAATACAGAACTATACAAGAAGTAGCAGGTCCTCTTATGCTTGTCAAAGGTGTCAGCGATGTTAACTACAACGACCTCGGTGAAATCGAACTTGCTTCCGGTGAAGTCAGAAGATGCAAAGT
>JAZLJE010000023.1:0-7016 GCA_045617705.1 Ruminococcus sp. | reverse complement strand
AGCCTCTCTGTCTTTTAATTCGGGTGTTTTGAAATTAAGCATATAACTCCCCTTATACTAATATAAATTTGATTATAATACTAAACGCCGATATTAGCAAGTAAAAGAACATATAAATATTATGTTCACAAAAATAAACTTATAAATCATATTGAAATTTTATCCATTTGGCTATATAATTTAAGTAATAAATTTTTAGGAGGAATTTTTATGGAACTATTTAAAAAATCAGTTGCGGAATTTATCGGAACCGGTGTACTTGTTGTTTTCGGTTGCGGTACTGCTATGACAGTCGGCTGTGACTCGGCTTCGGGCTGTGGATACATCCTCACCGCCCTTGCTTTCGGCCTTGTCATCGTCGCTATGGCATATTCTGTCGGAAACATTTCGGGTTGTCACATAAATCCCGCTGTATCAATCGGTATGCTCGTTTCCGGTCGTATGTCGGTAAAAGATTTCTTTTGCTACATTGTAGCCCAGTTCTTGGGTGCTATCGCAGGCGCAGGCATACTCAAAGGCATATTCACTTCTGCAGGTCTTGAGGATATGACAGGTGCTCTCGGCTCAAATGCACTCGCAGGTGACTCTGTTGTTGCTTCGCTTATTATTGAAGTAATACTCACCTTTGTTTTCGTTTTTGCTATCCTCGGCGTTACATCCAAAATCAAAAACGGCGCAGTTGCAGGAATCGTTATCGGTCTTACACTCACACTCGTACACATCCTCGGAATCGGCTTGACAGGCACATCTGTCAACCCCGCTCGTTCTTTCGGTCCTGCTCTCTTGGCTGGCGGAGATTCGCTCTCCTGCGTATGGGTATTTATCGTAGCCCCGCTTGTCGGCGGTGCTTTGGCAGCAGTTGTTTATATGCTCCTCGCCGGCAAAAAAGTTGAGGAATAATTTTAACTAAACTAAATATACGGCATTAAAAAAGACGGTGATTTTCACCGTCTTTTTTCTATTCTATTTCTTGTTCGGTACTGTCAAAAAGCGGACTGTTAAAAAACTCTCTTACAGAAATCTCTAAACCATCACAAATTTTCTTTATGGATACAACTCCCGGATTATTACTTTTGGTATTCAGCATACTGTAAATTGTTGACGGAGGTATACCCGATATATTCGCTAAGGCATTTACGGCAAGATTTCTCTCGTCACAAAGTTCGAGTATCCTTTTCGCGACTGCTTCCTTAGTGTTCATCAAAAGCCTCCTACGATTTATCGTAAATCTATTTTATAGAATTATGCGAAAAATCGTGTGGGATATATCGCAAATCACGAAATTTTATGCTATAATTACGATATATCCCATATTATGAGGCGTAAATATGAACAAATCCGCTTGTTTTATTGGTCACAGAAAAGTAAATCCTTCACCTGACTTTCAGAAAAAACTTAACAACATAATAATAAAACTTATAGAAAAAGAAAAAATCGAGAATTTTCTTTTTGGAAGCAAAAGCGAATTTAATGACATTTGTTATGATATTGTATCCGACTTAATGAAACAATATCCTCAAATAAAACGCATCCATTATCGGACAAATTATCCTAATGCCGACGAATATACAAAAAAGTTATTACTTCAAGGATATGAAGAAAGCATTTTCCCTCAATCCGTTTTCTGTGCGGGTAGAGCAAGTTACATAAAACGAAATCAAGAAATGATAAATGATAGTGATATTTGTGTGTTTTATTACAACAAAACAAGGTTTTCTGGTGACGGAAAGCATTTGAACACGCAACCCCATAGCGGTACTGCTTTGGCATATAATTATGCTGTAAAAAACAACAAAAAAATAATTAACTCCGCATAAGAAAAAGACGGTGATTTTCACCGCCTTTTTGTTATCTTATTTTACTGAAAAGTTATCTTCGATTTTGTTTGCGGCGTTTTCAAAATAGTTGCCTGTAAACAGTTCGAGAGTTCCCGTGTCGACACATTTCGCAAGTTCGGGGTCAAGCGGGACTTTTGCGATACACTCGGTGTTAAACTCTTTTGCGACTTCGTCAATATGGCTTTCGCCGAAAATCGGGTGAACGCTGCCGCAGTCGGGACACTTAAATCCGCTCATATTCTCGACAAGACCGATAACGGGAATATTCATCATCTTTGCCATATTCACAGCCTTTTTGACTATCATCGAAACAAGTTCCTGCGGAGAAGTGACAATGATAATTCCGTCAAGCGGAATAGACTGGAAAACAGTCAGCGGAACATCGCCTGTACCGGGGGGCATATCAACAAACATATAGTCAACATCTTTCCAGAAAACATCGGTGTAAAACTGCTTTACAGTCCCCGAAATAACAGGTCCACGCCAAACAACGGGGTCGGTTGCATTTTCGAGCAAAAGGTTTATCGACATAATATCAATGCCGGTTTTTGTCGTTTCGGGGATAATACCGAAATCGTTACCCTTACAATGCTCTTTAATGCCGAATTCCTTCGGAATAGAAGGCCCTGTTATATCGGCATCCAAAACGGCTGTTTTGTAGCCACGGCGGTTAAGTTCGACAGCCAATGCCCCTGTGACAAGGCTTTTTCCTACTCCGCCTTTGCCCGATACTACGGCAAAAGTCTTTTTTATAGAACTGCTGTCATTTAATTTAATGTGCAAATCCTGCACTTCGTTACGCTCTGTACAACTCTCTTGGCAGTTGTTACAGTCATGTGAACATCCCAAAACAAATTCTCCTAACTTTACTACGGTTTTTATTCGATTACTTCTGTAATTTCTTCTTTGATTTCTACTTCTTCACCGTCAGCAGACTCAATAATTTCTTCTGTTTCTTCTATTACAACAGTGCCGTTTTCTATTTCGTCGAGTTCTTCTTTAATTCCGCCCGAAACAAAGGTGTCGTCGTCTTCTTCCGATACAAGTTCAAAACCGCTCAAAAATGTAAACGGAATACCATATCCGAGTGCTACGCACGCAAAGAGCATAACAACGGGTTGAGAAGCGAGTGCCGCGTTAAGCGGGAAACCTGTTGCAAATGTAGCAAGGATGATATACAAAGCAGGGATATCAAGAACGATAAGGATAATCGGGCTGAATCTCTTGACGGGTTTGCCGTCTCCGACACGGGTTGCATAGAACAGCAAAAGACCGAAAAGAACATAGACAACTACTCTGATAATCTGGCTTGCGACCATATCAACCTGGTTTGCAAGTGTCATAAAGAAGTAGGTGCAAACGATAAAGCCGATGAGCAGAAATGCCGAAAAGAACAGATTTAGTTTTTCCCTTTTATTGTTTTTCATAAGTTACCTCCGAAAATTTTTGTCAATAGATTTATGTATAATATGATTTACATTTCACCCTGATTTTAGTTTTTCAACGGCTTAAAGCAGAAACAGTACCAACCGTTTTCCGTATATTCGTTCAAAATCTCAAAATCACTTGAAAGTGCAGATACTACATCTCCATATCTTGTGTCGATAATACCGCTTGTGATATAAACAGAATTATCGTTCATAAATTTTTTGACATCTTTTGATAAGTTTATTATAGCATCTGCAACGATATTTGCAACAACAATATCATATTTTCCCGATACTTTGTCGGTAAGGTCACCGCAAACGGCAGTAAATCTGTCCGATACTTTGTTAAGTTTTGCATTATCCAGGGCAGTTTTTACCGCAAGTTCGTCGATATCTACGGCAAAAGCACTTTTTGCACCTAATAAAAGCGCAACGATAGAAAGTATTCCCGAACCTGTGCCGACATCAAGCACAGTACAGCCGTCGAAAATATATTTTTCAAGCATCATAAGACAAAGTTTTGTCGTTTCGTGTTTGCCCGTTCCGAAAGAAAGTCCGGGGTCAATATCGAGAATTACTCTGTCAGTTTCTTTATGCTCATACCAAGACGGATTTATCAGTATCCTTTCGCCTATTTCTATCGGCTCAAAGTATTGTCGCCAGTTGTTAAGCCAGTCGTCTTCTTCGCACGAATTTAAGTTGATAGAAAAATCAACCTTTTCACTTGTTAGCCTTTCTCGTAAAAATGCAACTGCTTCGCTTGGGTTTTCGCCGTTTTCAAGGTAGATATGAATTTTTGCTTTGTTCCTGTCTTTTTTCAAGAGTTCTTCGTCTATCAAATCGACATGGGCGATGCTTTCAATCTCGCTTTCAAGCGCGCTGTAGTCTTCGGTATAAATCCCGTAAGGCACGGTCATATTTGCGATAGCCTCTGCTTTTTCAAGGTCGGATAATGCTACATCTACTGTGATTTCAAACCATTCCATTATATCACTCCTATACTAAAACTTTACTCTGTTATACGCTTTGTGTCAAGAACAAATAGTATTTAGTATTTAGTTTTTAGTGTTTAGAAAATACAAACCAAAAACCTATTAACCTTCGCTTATATAAGAAAGGCTAATAGGTTAGAATTTACAGTAGGTCTTTTAGTTTATCTTTGAATGATTTTCGTTTTGAATAGTTTTTATCGGATGTTCCCGTTTCAAACTCTTTGATAAGTTCTTTTTGTTTTGATGAGAGATTTTTCGGCACTTCGATAACGATTTTTACATACTGGTCGCCTTTTCCTCTGCCGTTTAGATGTTGTACGCCCTTGCCCTTTAATTTGAAAATATCATTGGGTTGAGTACCCTCGTGGATAGTATAACTCACTTTGCCGTCAAGGGTGGGGACAGTTACTTCTGCGCCCAAAGCAGCCTGCGAGAAAGTTATCGGCAAATCGCACCAGATATCGTCACCCCTGCGTTCAAAAACGGGGTGAGGTCTTACTCCGATATAGACATGCAAATCACCGGCGGGACCGGAATTTACGCCCGAATTGCCGTGACCGGATACATTGAGTACCTGCTCGTCGCTGATACCCGCGGGGATATTAACTTCAACGGACTTTTTCTTGCGGACTCTGCCCGCACCGTTACACGCTTTGCACGGTGTTTCGACAATTTTTCCGCGACCTTTACAAGCGTCACAAGTGCGCGAAGTCTGAACAACGCCGAACGGAGTACGCTGGTTTATTGTCACCTGACCTCTGCCCTGACAGGCTGTGCAGGTTTTCGGTGATGTGCCTTTTTGAGCGCCTGTACCGTTACATTCGTGACAGGTAGTAACAGCGTTGTATGAAACGGTTTTCTTGCAACCTTTCGCCGCTTCTTCAAAAGAAATGTAGAGCGTTGTTTCAACATCGCTGCCCCTGCGCGGTGCATTCGGGTTAGCACTTCGCCTTCCGCCAAAGCCACCGAAACCGCCGAAAACGGAACTGAAAATATCGCCGAAATCTATATCCTGTCCAAACGGAGAACCGCCTGTACCCGCACCGAAATTCGGGTCAACGCCTGCGTGACCGAACTGGTCATAGCGGGCTTTTTTCTCTTTATCGGAGAGGACTTCGTACGCCTCGTTGACTTCCTTGAATTTTGCTTCGGCTTCTTTGTCGCCGGGGTGCAAGTCGGGGTGATATTTCTTTGCCGCCTGGCGATATGCTTTTTTAATTTCATCGTCCGAAGAGCCTTTGTTTACACCAAGGACTTCGTAGTAATCTCTCTTATCTGCCAAAAGTAAACACCTTACCTAATGTATGTATATACGCACCAAAGTGACGGGGTAAAAACCTCGTCACTACGATATGAAAAAAGATTTTTGTTAGTAATTACTCAACATCTTTGTAGTCTGCATCATAGACATTGCCGTCAGCGCCGTTATCGGTTGCACCTGTTGCATCTGCACTTTGCGGATTTGCCTGTGCCTGTGCCTGCTGTTCTGCCGCTGCCTGCTGATAGAGTTTTGTGCCGACATCCTGCAAAGTTTTCATAAGGTCTTCTTTTGCTGTTTTGATAAGTTCGTTGTCGTTTTTGGAAATTGCTTCCTTGACAGCCGCTACCTTTGTGTTGATTGCTTCTTTGTCTGCATCTTCCATCTTGTCGCCGGAGTCTGTGACTAACTTTTCAGCCTGATATGCAACCTGCTCGGCTTCGTTTTTGTTGTCAACTTCTTCTCTGCGTTTCTTATCTTCTGCGGCATACTGCTCGGCTTCTTTAACAGCCTTGTCGATGTCTTCTTTGCTCATATTGCCGGAAGAATTGATAGTAATTTTCTGTTCTGCGCCTGTGCCGAGGTCTTTTGCAGATACATTAACGATACCGTTTGCATCAATATCGAATGTAACTTCAATCTGCGGAATCCCTCTGGGAGCAGGAGCAATACCTGTCAATGCAAAAAGTCCGAGTTGCTTATTATCGCGGGCAAATTCACGCTCACCCTGTAATACATTGATTTCAACCTGTGTCTGGTTATCGGCAGCAGTTGAGAAAATCTGGCTTTTCTTTGTCGGGATAGTGGTATTTCTGTCGATAATCTTTGTCATAATACCGCCCATTGTTTCAACGCCTAATGAAAGCGGTGTAACATCCAAAAGGAGAAGTCCGTCAACTTCGCCGCCTAAAACGCCTGCCTGGATAGCAGCACCGATAGCAACACATTCGTCGGGGTTAATGCCCTTGAACGGTTCTTTACCGATTAAGCCTTTTACTGCGTCTTGAACAGCGGGAATACGAGAAGAACCGCCGACCATAAGAACTTTGTCGATGTCGCCGATTTGTAAACCGGAGTCGGAAAGTGCAGTTCTGACAGGTCCCATTGTGTTTTCAACAAGGTCTGCTGTGAGTTCGTTGAATTTTGCACGGGTGAGTGTCAAATCAAGGTGTTTCGGACCTGTTGCATCTGCTGTAATAAACGGAAGATTGATAGCGGATGTTGTAACACCGGACAACTCGATTTTTGATTTTTCTGCGGCTTCTTTGAGTCTTTGCATAGCCATTTTGTCCTGTGAGAGGTCTACGCCTGTTTCTGCTTTGAAAGATGAAACCATCCAGTCGATAATACGCTTGTCGAAGTCGTCACCGCCCAAACGGTTGTTACCTGCTGTTGCAAGAACTTCCTGAACGCCGTCGCCGATTTCGATGATAGATACATCGAAAGTCCCGCCGCCGAGGTCATATACCATAACTTTCTGGTCGTTTTCTTTATCAATGCC
>JAZLJE010000022.1:0-9525 GCA_045617705.1 Ruminococcus sp. | reverse complement strand
TACGATTTTCTCTTTCCCGTCGGGCAGTAACTCTGCATAAACATTTTCGATTCCTGTGGCGGATTTAACATAGCCCGCTGTGGTTTCATTGTCGCCTGTGAGCATATAGGTTTTTATACCCATATCGTGCAGTTGCAAAACGGCGTTTTTGCTCGTTTTCTTTATCGTATCGCTGACAGCAATAATTCCGAGTATTTTCTCGCCGTTTGATACAATAAGCGGAGTAGCACCCTTTTTTGCAATATCTTCAAGAACTTCATTTTTTTGCGGTAGTCCGATATACTCTTTATTTCCAATAAAGAATTTTACACCGTTGATTATCCCGCATATTCCTTTTGATGTAACACTCTCAAAGCCTGTAACTTCAAAGTAGTCGTCACTACCGTATTTTGATACAACCGCAGTAGCAAGAGGGTGTTGTGACAATCGTTCAAGGCTTGCCGTGATTTTAAGCAGTAAGTTTTTCTCAAATCCGTCAAATGTTACGATTTCGCTGACAGACGGCTTTCCCTCGGTGACAGTTCCCGTTTTGTCAAAAACAACATTCTTTGCTTTTGAAAGGACTTCAAGTGCCGAGGAAGATTTTATCAATATGCCGTTTTCGGCGGCTTTGCCCGTGCCGACCATAATTGCCGTAGGAGTAGCGAGTCCCAAAGCACAAGGGCAGGAAATTACCAAAACAGCAATAGCAAACGAAAGTGAATTTCCGAAATCGCCCGAAATAATCTGCCATACTATGAGGGTAACAAGAGCGATAGCAATAACTACGGGAACAAAAACAAGGCTGACTTTGTCAGCAACTTTTGCTATCGGTGCTTTTGAGTTAGACGCATCTTCAACAAGTGCTATGATTTTTGACAAAGTAGTGTCTGATTTAATTTTTTCGGTTTTAACTTTGATGTATCCGTTTGAAAGTACAGTTCCGCAAAAAACTTTGTCGCCGATATCCTTTTTAACAGGCATACTTTCGCCTGTCAAAGCAGACTCGTCACAATAGCCGTTGCCGAATATTACTTCACCGTCAACCGATAGGGAATAGCCCTCTTTGACGATAACCGTGTCGCCGATTTTGATATCATCGGTATCAATAAGAGTTTCTTTGCCGTCTATTTCAATCAGCGTTTGCTTCGGGCTTAGTTTCATCAGTTTTGAAATAGCCTCGGTGGTTTTGCTTTTTGATTTTGATTCAAAGTATTTTCCGATTGATACAAAAGTGAGTATCATTCCCGCCGATTCAAAGTAGATATTGTGAATAAAATTGTCGGTAAGCAAAACGGCAAAAGTGCTGTATAAAAACGAAGCAGTAGCACCGAGAGCGATAAGCGAGTCCATATTCGGCGAAAGTTTGAAAAGTCCCTTAAAACCGGAAGTAAAGTAAGAAAAATTCAACCCGATTATCGCACAGGTTATTATAAACTGTATCAAAGCATTTATATAAGGATTGATGGATAAATCGAATAAATGCCCCATAGCAAAAAACATCAAAACAAAAAGAAGAATAAGGGAAATAAGCAGTTTGTTTAGTTTCTTTTTACTTTGAATTTTGTATTTATCGGGGGCAGAATCGCTATGAATATAGGCCTTGTATCCCAACGATACAACAGCGTCTGTTATTTCTTTTGAAGAAATAATATTTTCGTCTATCATTACCGCCATCGAGTTTGAAAGGAGGTTAACATCGGCAGAAATAACACCCGCGGTTTTTCGAACTTTATCCTGTATTCTCGAACTGCAGGCAGAACACGACATACCCTCAATGTCGAATTTCAGTTTTTCCATACCACCCCTCCTTTTACTGTTATTATTATATCATAGCATTTACATTATGTAAATCTAAAAACTTAATACTTCCTTTTCTCCTTTACATGGGCAGATGTCAAGCCAAAAGACCTTTACAGAGGGGTAGTCTAAAACTATAATCAAAAATCGCTTGCGATTTTCCATTAATTTTTCACTATTCACTATTCACTCTTAACTTTAAGTTTTTATTCTAAAAACTTAAACTAACAAGGCTGTGACATAGAATGTCACAGCCTTGCTCTCAACTTGCATTTCTCATTTGGAGTCTTAATTTGTCCGATATCATTGCAATAAATTCAGAGTTAGTCGGCTTTCCTCGGCTACCCTGAATAGTATATCCAAAGTAGGAGTTCAGCACCTCAACATCACCTCTGTCCCAGGCAACCTCAATAGCGTGCCTGATTGCTCTTTCAACCCTTGATGAAGTTGTTTCATATTTCTTTGCAACAGCAGGGTAGAGCCTTTTCGTAACAGCGTTGATGATGTCGGGTTTTTCAACCGCCATCGTTATCGAATCGCGTAGGTAATGATACCCTTTGATGTGAGCAGGTACGCCGATTTGATGAAGTATCTCCGTGATTTTAAGTTCAAGAGAATAGTCATCAAAGCCGGCAGTTTTAATTCCGCCTTTGACTTTGAGTTTCGAAGTTTTGACAAGACGAATGATACTTTCTCCGAGGTCTGTGAGTTTGTAGGGCTTGAGTACAAAGTACGCAGCACCGTTGCCCATAACCTCTCTTTCGAGTATCGGACTGTCAAAACTCGAGTAGACAATAAACATAGGCGGGTTTTGCATCTGTTCTTTTTTGACACTTCTCATAACGCCGATAGAGTCGGTACTAGTCATAAAAAGGTCCATAAGAACAACTGTGGGCTTGTCTGTTTCGATTCTTCGCAAAAGGTCGTCACCGTCTTTAGAACAAAAAGAACATACGATATTGTAGTTTGCGAGGACATTTTGGATTTCTGTGACATTATCATTGGTGTCTTTTGTCATCAAAAGTTTGATTTGTTCAATCATTTTTACATCTCCCGTTTAATTTTGTGAGGTCATTATACCATTTATTGGTAAATTTGGCAATAGAAAACAGAAAAATTTTTTATTTTTTTATAAGAATGATTTTACAAATTTCTACTTTTTGTGAGCAAATAAGCAAAGTTTAGATATTATTTGATAACATATTCGAAATTGAAATTCCGTATCCCTTTTGCGGAGAGTTGACAAACACATGGGTAACAGCACCGATAAGTTTACCGTTTTGTACTATGGGGCTTCCACTCATCCCTTGGATGATACCACCTGTTTTTTCGAGAAGTTCATCATCTGTAATATGCAAAACCATATTTTGCCCCGAATTGTCACAAAGATTTACCGTTTCGATTTCTACAGAATACTCTTTTACTCCTTCGTCGGATATGGTAGCAAATATTGACGCTTCACCTTTTGTGATTTCAGAGTCATCCGCGACTTCGATTTTTTCATTTCCCAAAGCAGTAGAGAATTTTCCGTATATTCCGAAAGCATTGTTTTGGTTTATTATCCCTATTGCTTCATCTTCAAAATATCCGTTTAGTCCGCCCGGAGTTCCTTTGACACCTTTGTTGCATCCGCTTATTTGTGCTTTAAAAATTTCTCCGTCTTTAAGTGGCATAAGCATTCCTGTATCTTTGTCGCATATTCCGTGACCTAAAGCCCCGAAAGACATCGTTTCTTCGTCAAAATAGGTGAAAGTTCCTATCCCTGCGGTGGAATCTCTTACCCACATCCCCGCGACATATTCTTTGTTGTCATCTAATTTCGGAGATATAGTAGCGGTTATAGTTTCGTTATTCCTTAATAGGGATAATTCTATATCCTCTCCGTTAGAGTTTTTGATGACTTTTTCAAGTTGTGAGTTTGAAGTTATTTCCTGTCCGTTTGCAGAAACGATAACATCATTTTTTTCGATATCTGCTTTACTTGCCGGTGAGTCTTCATCGTTGTCAACATTTATTACAATACAACCGTTTGTAAAAAGTTTCAGTCCGAAAGGCTCACCGCCCAAGATAACGGTTTTGTTTTCGGCATTGGCAGAAATTGAAAAAACTATCGTAAACAGTACAGACAGCAAGGCAACCTTAATTTTTTTATTTTTCAATTTTATCACCGCCTTTTGTTGCCGAATTTATTGTTTGAAAAAAGTTTTCGTTTACTTTGGTAAAGAAGACAGTAAAAAATAATTTTGGAATGTATTTTGTTTATTGCGTGATTATTTGTTGAAAAATAGATATATTATGTTATAATGTTTTTATATAACAAGTTATAATGAGGGAAAATATGGAAGTCAAACTTTCAAAAAATGCAAAATTTATCATAAAAACGCTCTCTGACAACGGTTTTGAATGTTTTGCTGTCGGCGGTTGTGTTCGTGATATGCTTTTGGGAATTGAGCCTCACGACTGGGATTTTGCAACATCAGCAAAACCCGATGAAATAAAATCCTGTTTTGCCGATTGCAAAATATATACAATAGGCGAAAAGTTCGGTACTATCGGAGTCAGCGTTGATGATGAAATATTTGAGATAACAACTTATCGAAAAGACGGCGACTATTCCGATTCTCGCCACCCCGATGAAGTTGAGTTTTCAAATTCTTTGGAAAGCGACTTGTCCCGCAGAGATTTTACGATAAACGCGATTGCATATAACGACGAAAAGGGAATAGTTGACCCGTTTTGCGGAGTGAACGATATAAACTACAAGGTTATCCGTTGTGTCGGTGAACCCGAACTGCGATTTAATGAAGATGCTTTGCGAATTTTGCGTGCTATGCGGTTTGCATCAACCTATTCATTTTCCATCGAGATGCGAACACATCTTGCTCTGCTTAAAAATAAAGAATTACTGCAAAATGTTGCGTACGAAAGAATTATTACGGAATTTGAAAAAATGCTTTGCGGTGATAATATCGAATATGTGTTGAAATCATTTAGAGAAGTTCTCGCTGTTATTATACCCGAAATTTCTTCAATGTTTGATTATGACCAGCACACACCGCACCATAACCGCGATTTGTGGATGCACACAGTAGCAACGGTAGTTTTTCTTGATAAAGACCCGCTACTTCGAACAACTATGTTTTTCCACGATATCGCAAAGCCACTAACAGCAAGACGAGATAAAAAAACCGGCAAATGCCATTTTGATAACCATAATGCCTTGGGTGCAGAAATTACCAACCGCATTATGAAAAGGATGAAATATCCGAATGAGTTTATAAAGAATGTCACCTTGCTGATTGATAACCACGACGAAAGACTCAACGGCGATAGTTATAAAATAAAGAAAATGCTCGATTTACTGGGCGTTGATTTGATGGAAGATTTATTCCAAATTCAGCGTGCCGATATCGTTGCCCAGTCCGAGTATGAAAGGGAAGAGAAAGTCGAATTCCTCGATATGAGTATCAAAGAATACAGAAGAATACTTGAAGAACACGAGTGTTATTCTTTGAAAGAATTAAAAATCAACGGCAGCGATGTAATTCATCTCGGTGTTACCAAAGGCGAAAACATCAAAAAAGTTCTCGAATATATCCTTGACAAGGTGCAACGAAACGAGTATAAAAACGAAAAAGATTTTTTGATAGAAAAGGCAAAAAAATACATAAAATCCGCTAATCTTATTTAGCAAAACAAAATAGTTTTACAACTGAAACAGGCAGTTGCGGGCAATGGGCGAAAGCCCCTGTCCGAGGAAAGTCCGGGCTTCACAGAGCAAAAATAACGGCTAACAGCCGCCGGGGGCGACCCTAGGGATAGTGCAACAGAAAATTACCGCCGTATTTATACGGTAAGGATGGAAAGGCGAGGTAAGAGCTCACCGAAACTGCGGAGACGCAGTTGTCGTGTAAACCCTATTTGAAGCAACACCGTGGACGGACACAAGGCTTGCTCGGCTGTCCGATGGAGGTGGCGTTGAGCCTTTGCGGTAACGCAGGGCCAAGATAGATGACTGCCGAATACATAACCCGGCTTACAGTTTCAGTAGTATATAAAAAAGTCTGTGGCAATTTCGCCACAGACTTTTTTAGTATTTAGTATTTAGTATTTAGTGTTTAGTATTTAGTGTTTAGTATTTAGTATTTAGTGTTTAGTATTTAGTAAATATAAATCCCAAAACTTTGCAGCCTCCCCTTGTGAGGGGAGGTGGCAAGCCGTAAGGCTTGACGGAGGGGTAGTTTATTTAGCATTTAGATTTTGAAAGTTTTTTGCAAAAGGAACATTTTTTACTTCAAAAGTTTTTCCGTTTATGTAGTCAAGAGGGCAGGAAGAAGAAAAATCAAATGTGAGTTTATATGAGTACAAAGCCTGTCTTTTCATATTGTTCTTTGCGTTGAGTCTTTTATCGCCGTACTTTTCGTCACCGAGCAAAGGGTGACCGATGTGTGAAAGATGCGCCCTTATCTGATGCGTTCTTCCCGTGTGGAGTACTACTTCAAGAAGTGACAAATCGCCGTTTGTGTCAAGTACTTTGTATTCCGTAATAATTTCCTTTGAGTTTTCGACTTCTTTGTCGTAGATTTTTACCATGTTTGTCTTTTCGTTTTTGATGTGAAAAGCCTTGATGATATCACTCTTTTTCGGCATTTTCCCTTTTGCAATACAAAGATAAGTTTTGACGATTTCGCGATTTTTTAGTTTTTCGTTGAGTGTGCGAAGGGACTGCGCATTTTTTGCCGCAATAACAATACCTCCGGTGTTCCTGTCGATGCGGTTGACAAGTGCAGGTGTAAAAGAGTTTTCGCTTTCGGGGTTGTACTGTCCTTTTTCAAAAAGGTACCTCAACACCCTTTGCACAAGGGCGTCCGAGCCGTACGAAGAATCCTGATGTACAATAACACCAACTTTTTTGTCAATCAGCATAAGGTTTTCATCTTCATACAGTATGTTGAGTTCTTTGCTTGCCTTTTGAAAGTCGTAGTTTTTCTTCTCTTCAAAGAACTCATCTTTTATGTAAAAAGTCAGAATATCGCCGTCACAAAGAAAGGTTTCCGGAGTAGTCTTTTTGCCGTTTAATTTGATGTACTTTGTACGAATATATTTGTACATCAACGATTTCGGCATAGTTTTAAATTTCTTTGAAAGAAATTTATCCAATCTTTGTCCCGAGTCGTTTTTTTCGATTTTGATTTCACGCATAAAATCACCGTCTTGATTATACCAACAATATCGGCAATTATCAACTTTTTTGTCACTAATATCTTTTTTCGGTATAGTATGATAAGGGTGATAATTATGAACAACTGTCGTTTCAACTGCAAAACCCCGCTTGCGTTCGGAGTAGGGCTGTTAGTGTCGGCAATCTTACCGAAAAACCTTGTTTGTGTGATAGCGGCAGTGACGCTTGTTATCACTTGCATAAGTTGCAGGAGGTAGCGTATGAAGGTTGTACTTATCGAGAAGCCGAAAGTGTTGTCATTTATATTGAGAATGATATACGGTATAAAAAAAGAAAAGGAACCTCAAACATAATAGCGGGCGGACTTTTGTCCGCCCTTTTGTATATTCTTCCTTAATTTACCGATAATAGACCTAAGGAGGAATAATATGAATAGTAAAATATCAAAAATAATCGCAAGAGAAATTCTTGATTCAAGAGGCAATCCGACAGTCGAAGCACAGGTAATGCTTGAGTGTGGGGTCTGTTCTGTTGCGAGTGTACCGTCAGGCGCATCAACAGGCAAGTTCGAAGCGGTAGAACTTCGTGACAAAGAGGACAGGTATATGGGCAAAGGCGTACAAAATGCCGTCAATAATGTCGAAGCGGTGATATCCCCGCAGTTAGAGGGCTTGTCCGTTTTGGGACAAATGAAAATTGACCGTATTATGTGCGAACTTGACGGCACAGAGAACAAATCGATTTTAGGTGCAAATGCAATTTTGGCGGTGTCGCTTGCCTGCGCAAAAGCAGCGTCAAAGTTTTTGAATATTCCGCTTTACCGATATATCGGCGGAACATTCGCACACCGACTTCCCGTGCCGATGATGAATATTCTAAACGGTGGCGCTCACGCAGGAAATAACATAGATATCCAGGAGTTTATGGTAATGCCGACGGGTGCAAATAGTTTTCACGAAGCCCTGCGACAATGCAGCGAAATTTATCACAAACTCGGCGAACTGTTAAAGAAAGACGGACTTTCCGTGTCAGTCGGTGACGAGGGCGGTTTTGCACCAAATTTATCAAGTGATGACGAAGCGATAGAGTATATTCTCAAAGCGATAAAGTGTGCAGGCTATAATACCGAGAATACAAAAATCGCTCTTGATATAGCGTCGTCCGAGTGGTACGACGGCGAAAAGTACAATCTCCCGAAACGCAAAATTTCTTATTCGTCAGCCGATATGATTTCCTATGTCGAGGATTTATGCACAAAATACCCGATAATTTCTGTTGAAGACGGCTTATCCGAAGATGATTGGGACTCTTGGAAAGTCTTAAATGAGCAGATAGGAAAGAAAATTCAACTTGTCGGAGACGACCTTTTTGTCACGAATGTAAAAAGACTAAAAAAGGGAATAGAGCAAAACTCTGCAAATTCAATCCTTGTCAAAGTAAATCAGATAGGAACATTGACCGAAACTTTGGAGACGGTGAACGCCGCCCAACGAGCAGGATTTACAACGGTAATTTCCCACCGTTCAGGCGAAACCGAAGACACAACAATAGCCGATATTGCGGTTGCAACAAATTCGGGACAGATAAAATCCGGCGCACCGACAAGAACCGACAGAGTAGCAAAGTATAACCGACTTTTACGAATAGAGGAAGAACTGAAAAAAGACTCTTATTATGGCTTATAAATACCCATTTTTATCAATAAAAATAATTACAAAAAATTAACCGTCAGTTTGGCGGTTAATTTCTTTTTGGGAATTAAATTTGCAGAGTAAATATGCTATTATTATATTGAGTTAAAATATGGGTATCGGAGGTGCCGTTTTGCTGAAAAAATTTCTTGTTTCAGGCTTTCTTTGTTTGAGTCTTATTCTTTCTTCAACAGTTATATGTTTTGGTACAAGCGAAACAAAGTCAACACAAACTCCAACAAAGCCGACACAATCAGTTTCAACAAAGGAGACAACTCCTGCTATGGCAAAGAATTATAAAGAATATCTGAAAAAACTTGAAAATACATATTACAAAGGCAACCTCGGTGCAACATATTCCGGGGACGAAACCACATTCAAACTCTGGTCACCTGTTGCATCGGATGTAAAAGTCTGTATTTACAGAACAGGCACCGACAGCGAAGAGGGAGCGGCTATGCTCTCAAAGAATAAAATGAAGTATTCAAAAGAATACGGTACTTGGTATCTCACTTTAGACGGTGACTACAAGAATATGTACTATACATACGAAGTAACCGTCAACGGAAAAACAAATGAGATAGTTGACCCTTATGCAAAGGCAGTAGGTGCAAACGGCAACAGAGGTATGGTCGTCGATTTGAAATCTACTAACCCCGATGGTTGGGCTGACGATAAATTCAACCGCGTAAATACCGCGAGTGAGGCAGTTGTATGGGAAATTTCCGTCCGTGATTTTTCCGCATCCGAAAGCAGCGGTGTTTCCGAGAAAAACCGCGGAAAGTTTATGGCTTTTTGCGAAAACGGTACTACCGTAAATGCTTCAGAAGATACTTTGCCGTCGTGTGTAAGTTATCTTAAAGCACTCGGCGT
>JAZLJE010000021.1:0-8884 GCA_045617705.1 Ruminococcus sp. | reverse complement strand
TTTAAAATTAAGCAAAACTTTAACCCTGGCAGTATCACTTATCGGAACACTTGTTTTCTATGCTGTTGCCGTGAAAAACAATGTCAGCGTTTCCGATTACTACGCTTTTGATACATCTTTTGCGTTGATAACTGCCGCATTAACGGCATTCTCTCTTGTTGTCGGCTCAATAGCAAACATAAAGCCTTCCCTCGAAATGCAAAAACCGATTATGGAAGAAGAACCTGAAATCAACGACGGACAAAGAGTTGTTTCGGGACTTATGGGTGCTGTTGAACTTGAGAATGTATATTTCCGCTACAGCGAGGATATGCCATATGTTATTAACAACTTGTCTTTAAAAATCCGTCCCGGTGAATATGTTGCCATAGTCGGTGCAACAGGTTGCGGAAAATCCACGCTTTTCCGATTGCTTTTGGGATTTGAAAAACCTGACCGCGGAGCAATTTACTATGACCGCAAAGATGTTTCGTATATGGATTTGAAATCCCTGCGACAAAATATCGGTACGGTAATGCAAGACGGTAAACTTTTCCTCGGTGATATTTATTCAAACATAGTTATTTCCGCACCGCAACTGACAATCGACGATGCGTGGGAGGCTGCAAAAATTGCTTCCGTTGACGAAGATATCAAGGCTATGCCGATGGGAATGCACACGATAATCAGTGAGGGCAGCGGTGGCATTTCGGGCGGACAAAAACAACGCCTTATGATAGCGCGTGCCGTTGCATCAAAACCGAAAATACTGATGTTTGATGAGGCGACATCCGCCCTTGACAACATGACACAGAAGAAGGTTTCCGATGCGATTGACAACATCAAAGCAACTCGTATCGTTATTGCACACAGACTTTCAACTATCAGACATTGTGACCGTATTATCGTTCTTGATAAAGGCAATATTGTCGAAAGCGGAAAGTATGAACAACTTATAGAAAACAACGGATATTTTGCCGAACTTGTAAAGAGACAAAGACTCGATGTAGAGGACGAATAATGACAAACAGCAAAGAATTCAAAGAAAATATATACAACGATTACTACCAAAAAGTTTTCGGGTATATTTTAGGAAAAGTGAATAACACTACTGTGGCAGAAGATATCTCGGGCGATGTTTTTTTGAAAGTATATGAAAAACTCGACACCTTTGACGAGAGCAAATCGTCACTTTCTACTTGGATATTTACCATCACGCGAAACACGCTGACGGATTATTACAGAACAAGAAAAGTAGACGAAGAAATTCCCGAAGATGTCAGCGCGGAATTTACCGTAGAAGATGACCTGTGCAAAACGGAAACCCTCGACGAACTTGCAAAAGCCTTGCATACCCTTCGTGAAAATGAGCGTGATGTGATTATCTTTCGCTATTATTCGGATATGTCTTTTAAAGATATCGCAGACAAAATGGATATGTCATATTCGTACATAAGATATCTTCATGTAAACGCTTTGAAAAAATTAAGAAATAAATTATAAAAGTATTGGCGATTTTTAAATTTTATTCGTATAAATATTTGACCGATTTCCATAGTGAATGGGAGGAATGTGTATGGAAGAAAAACTGAAAAGACTTTTTGACTTCCAAAAATTCGAGAAAAACGAGAAACTTTCGGCATTGATAGATGAAACACAAAAAAGATATGCCGAGGAACTTTCCGAGGAGGAACTTTCCCAAGTTTCCGCTGCAGGCGATATTTCCACAATGTTTTCCGAGTCGGAAAAATTTACTTAATCCAAGAAAAAAGGCTGTGACGAATTTCGTCACAGCCTTTTTAGTGTTTAGTGTTTAGTATTCAGTTTTTAGAAATATTATAATTATCAATTATCAATTGTCAATTATATTAGTTTTAGTATATTTAACAGTTCCGTCGCGGTTGACTTCGAGTATAGCCGTACAATACTGAAGCATGGATTTTCTGTGAGTGATAACAAAATAGGTATGTTCGTTATCCTTTGATAATTCCTCGAAAACTCTGCGTTCCGTGTTTTCATCCAAGGCGGAAGTAGCCTCGTCAAAAATCATAACAGGGCGGTCTCGAAGCAACGCTCTTGCTATGCAAATTCTTTGTGCCTGTCCTGCGGAAACACCGCCGGACTTTTCTTTTATCGGCATATCGAGTCCGCGCTCGTTATCTTTGATAAAGTCGTCGGCATCGGCCTTTCTCAAAGCGTCCCACATCATCTCTTCCGTGGCGTCCGGGTTACCAGTGAGAAGGTTATCTCTTACCGTTCCCGTCATCAGGGTATTTCCCTGCGGAACATAGGATATAAATCGCCTTGAAGAAGGTGAGGCATATTCGATTTTATCACCGTCTTTTGTGAACATTACATTACCCTCATTCGGGGTAACAAGCGCAAGCAGCAGACGGATAAGCGTTGTTTTTCCTGCACCTGACTCACCGACAATTCCGATACGCTCACACGGGGATATATCAATACTTATGTTATCAAGAATTTTTCTTTCGTTATATGAGAAAGTAGCGTTTTGAACTTTGAGTCCGACCTTTTTCGGCATATCTTTGAGAACATCTGTATCTTCTCTCGATTGCTCTGTAATATCGCGAATACGCTTTGCCGAAACGAGCAACGAGTAGAAAGTCGGAATAACTCCGCCCAAACCTCTGATAGATGTTTGAAGTTGTGACACAAGTGTTAAAAACAAGGTCATAGTACCGTAGGTGTACGCAGGGCTACTTCCAATTCTGCTGGCACACCAGCAAAAAGCAACTACATAACCCACAGCATATACAAGTCGCATAGTTGCGCTCATAAGCGTGCTGAGTTTTGTACTTTT
Organism: Ruminococcus sp.; assembly: GCA_045617705.1. Classification (GTDB taxonomy): domain Bacteria; phylum Bacillota; class Clostridia; order Oscillospirales; family Acutalibacteraceae; genus Ruminococcoides. The sequence continues at coordinate 6,084 of JAZLJE010000021.1, read as the reverse complement.
CATAACGGTTTTCATTCGTCTTTCGCGCAAAGATGAAAAGTATTCGTTGTTCTTTTCTTCAAGTTGGAATGCCTTTATAACATCAATGTTGCCGAGAGTTTCCTGGAAGAAAGTGTAGTATTCGGACTGGCTTTCACGCAAAGTCCTCGTATATTTTTGATAAGGTTTTCTGTAGACGGTAGCAAGAATAAGACCGACAGGCCCGACGATAAGTCCGATTACCGCAAGCATCGGGTCAACGGTAAGAAGAATAATCAAGATGATTACAAGTTGAATAGAAGTGATGATAAGATTTGGCAGAAGGCTTACGATATTTGTTGCAATATTATCAACATCACTTGTAAGTCGTGAGAGCATATCACCGCTGTGGAAAGAGGAAATGTTTTTCCAACTTCCGCGTTGAGTTCTGTCAAACATAACAGCCCTGACGGAAAAAGCAAATTTCTCATTTACATAACCCGAAAAGATGTTTGAAATACTGCTTAAAAGAATCGAAACCAAAGTAGTTCCGAGCATAATAAGAGCATATTCAAAACGGAATTCTTTTGTCGGGCTTATTGCCGCGTCAACAACAAATTTACTCGCAACGGGGCTCGCAAGCGAAAAGAGCATGGAAAACAGACTGATTATCAAAAAGACAACAGTATATTTTCGAACTCCTTTGCTCTGTTCAAGCAACCACAAAAGGGTGAGTTTTATTTCACTTTTTTTCTCGATGATTTTTTTGACTTTACTCATACAACTTTCCTTTTGTTTTTTGTGCAAAAATTTTTACTATCACAAAGATATATTATACAACAAAAATCGTGATTTTGCAAAAATTATTTCATCAACTTGAAATCGGATAAAAGACCTATTCTCTCTGCATCAAAAGATACGGTTTCATCTTCTTTTGCTGTTTTGTTTTTCGGAACGGTAACGGTTTTTGAAAGGCTTTGTTTTTTCTCTTTGCTAAAGAGGCCAGAAAAACCCCTCATCATAAATGCAACGGGATAAAGATAGTGGCGGTTTTTCAAAAAGCCGTAGTTTCTTTCGAGTTCATCGGCAGACGGAAACAAAGCACCGAGTACGATTCTTCGGTGTTCTCTTTTTCTTTGCTTGCGTATATTTTTATCCGCGTTATCGAGGTGGCGGAAATAATAGTAGTTCCAAGTATCGAAAGTCGGCATAACTTTTGTGGAAAATTTTTCGATATTATCGCTCATTTTGTCGCAAAGTTCTTTATCTTGTAAAACAAGACCGTCAAAGTCACTCTCGTCAAAACAGCCTTCATAAATGAACATTGAAAGCAAGACGAAAAGAAAATCACGAAAACCGAATTTTTCACACAATGCCCAGAAATTTTCCGTATCAATTTCATCTTTGCATTTTGAAAAATAAAGTGCAAAGTCAAACGCCTGACGAATACTTATACCGCAATATATAAAGTGTTTTACAAGATGCACGGCAAGAAACAAAATCGCATCATCGGGGAGCAGTACAAAAATTTCTTTGCCCGAATCTAAAAAAGGAATTGTTTTGAATTTGTCGGGGAGTTTTAATTCATCTTTATAAGCACCGAAAATACTCGATGCGGTTGTATCGCTGTAAAGTTTTGCGTGAGTCTCGATAGTTCCGCCCTTTGGGTGCGATGCTTCACCGTGGTTCATTCCCTCTTTGCGTTCTTCAACTTTGTATCCTATTTGAGAAAGAGCATCAAGCACCTCGTGTTCATCATCAAAAGGAAAGAAAAGGTCATTATCGGCGGAAGTACGGCAGTCGGGAACTTTGTAGAACCTTGCTATATCAAGTCCTTTGAGTATTATCGGAGTAAAGCCGTTTTTAGAAAGACAGTCGAGTGTATCAAAAAGGACTTGTGTTCTCTGCATATTGGATAAAGCAGAAGAAAGAGTTATCGCAGAACATTCTTGTCTAATATCGTCGGGGACAAAATCCGCCTTCTTAAGTGAAAGTGATACAATCGCACTTACACTTTGATTTGACGCAAGTTCTAAAAGTTTTTTCCAGTCTATGTTTTCATCAGGGGCATTTGCCGAGTCCCCGAAAACAGAGCATTTGTATAGATAGATAAGATATTTCCACTCGTTTGTCATACCGCACCTCCTTTTTGTTTTACAAAAAGTATGCCGGCAAAACGCCGGCATACCTTATAAGATTTGTTTGAATTATAATATCATAAAAATTTTTCTTTTTCAAGGGATGTTTTTCGGTTATATATTTGCCTTCGGCAAATGTGATATAATTTCTATCGAAATTGTGATATATTCTCGCTAATGCTCGAATGTGAAATAAAATAAATCCACTCACGCCGTAGGCATTTCATACACCTAAGGTGTATTTCACACGCAAAGCGTATTTCACAAATCCCGAAAGGGATTTATTTCGTTGAAAAAAGACTTGTCGAAAGACAAGCCTTTTTTCTGGTGCCGGTGACCGGACTTGAACCGGTACGGATTATTAGTCCGAGGGATTTTAAGTCCCTTGTGTCTGCCTATTCCACCACACCGGCGGTAAAAGTTATCCCCCGCTTTCGCAGGGGATGTGGTGACCCGGACGAGAATCGAACTCGTGTTACCGCCGTGAAAGGGCGGTGTCTTAACCGCTTGACCACCGGGCCTTATGGTAGCGGAAATAGGACTTGAACCTACGACACTTCGGGTATGAACCGAATGCTCTAGCCAGCTGAGCTATTCCGCCATGTGTGTGAATTACAGCAAAAATGATTATATTATACTTTTTCCGATTTGTCAACACCAAAATAAGAACTAATTGATAATTGAAAATTTCGGGAAAATCGCAAAGCGATTTTTTGATTTGTATTTTTTCTAAAAACTTGTATAAACTACCTCTCCGACAATCCTTTGGATTGCCACCTCCCCTCACTCGTGAGAGCAAACTCCGTTCTTTCTGTTTCCGTGCAAGCACGAAAACTTTGGAACTTCGTTGCTCTTCCTCTTCCCAAAAAGTCTTCGACTTTTCGGGAGCCCTTTGGAGGCTATTAGGTTTGTAAATCTTTACAGCATTGCAGCACCGATAATACCCGCGTCGTTGCCAAGTGATGCGGCACAGATGACTGTCTGCTTTGCGTTGTGCTTTGTATATCTTTCCTGTTCAATCAAAGTGCGAAGCGGAGCGAGTAAAGTTTCGCCCTCTTTCGAGATGCCGCCGCCGATACAGAGAATATCAGGCTGGAAGATGTTGATGACATTTGTAAGCCCCGTTGCAAGATAAGAGATATAGGTATCAACAATATGTTTTCCTGTCGGGTCGCCTGCACGCATAGCGTCAAAAGCGGTTTTGCCGTCAACTTTGTTGATATCGCCGTTACAGAGTTTGTAGATATAAGAGTAGTCAAGAATTTCGTTGAGCATAGTTTCTTTTGTCAGGTTGATAAGACCTGTTGCAGATGCGTATGCTTCCCAGCATCCTTTTCTGCCGCAGCCGCATTCTTTTCCGTCTTTGACGATAACCATGTGTCCGAGTTCTGCACCGGCATAGTTTGAGCCTGAATACAGTTGACCGTTTACAATGATACCACCGCCGACACCTGTGCCGAGTGTGATACATACGGCGTTTTTAACACCTTTTGCCGAGCCTGCTAAAAATTCGCCCCACGCGGCAGCGTTAGCGTCGTTTTCGATTTTTACATATTTGTCAATGCGTTCTTCCATCATTTTGCTGATTTCCCAGTTATGGAAAAACAGGTTAGCGGAATACTCAACAACTCTTGTTTTCGGGTTAACCGCACCGGGAACACCGATACCGATATGAGCAACATCGTCAAGGGTGATACCTGCTTTTTCAATGGCTTTGAGTGCTACCTGTGCCATACTGTCGCAGATTTCGCCTTCGGGACGAGGTACAGAAGTTTTGCATTGTGCTTTTGCAACGATTTTGTAGTCCTCGCTGACAACACCTGCTACGATATTTGTACCGCCTAAATCAATTCCGACCTTATACATAAACTTACCCCCTAAGTAAGATTTTGTTTTACCTTTATAGTATATCACAAAGAAATAAGATAATAAAGAAAATTTTTCAAATTATGGAAAACTTTTGTAAAATTTTTTCGGTAACAATAATATTTTTGAAAATTATGGGTAATATACTATTGCTTTATAAAAAAATATAAGGAGAAATTTTATGAAAAAATCAACGAAATTATTTTTATTTTTTACACTTATTCTTTGCCTTTGCGTTTTCCTTTGTGCCTGCGACAAAGACGACGGAAATGTGTCAAGCGGGGCGGTTATAACCGATAACAACGACGCTGATTCTTCGTCAATGACATCTATGATGACACAGAATGAAACAGAGCCGACCACGGCATCGGGTGACAGTATGACGAGTTTTATCGGTGAACAGTCAAGCGAAGTTTCAAAAGAAGTTTTACAGCAAGATGTAGAAACGAAAATTTCCGTAGATGATGCAAAGGAAATTGCCCTAAAAAAAGCAGGACTTGAAAACGCGGTTTTCGTCAAAACCCAACTCGATAAAGGCGAAACGATTTACAGTTGGACAATCGTGTTTGTAAACGATAACAAAATGTATGACTACGAAATCAATGCCAACACCGGCGAAGTTACAGATTACTCGATAGAAGAAGTAGAATAGATGCGCAGTTATAAAAAGCCTCAACCAATAGGTTGGGGCTTTTTCAGTCTCTGAAAACAAGAAGTTTGAACGGGTCTATTTCAAGAGAATTTGCAATATCAAACAAAAGTTCAATGGAAAAGGCTTTTACTATGTTCGGTGCTTCAATAGTACTTAAGTGCGAACGGCTGATACCTACCATTTCGGCAAGTTCTTCTTGGGTTAGTCCTTTCTTTTTTCGGTAGTAAGCAATGTTAAAACCCAATTCCACAAACTTGTCAACATTGTTAAAAGAAATCGGTTTCGACCTTGACATAATATATCACCTCAAATTTAGATTACCCTAATATGGCGACATAATAAATAAACTGATAAATAACTCTTGCTTTTTATTAGACAGCAAATTATAATGGTTACATAACATTTGTTGAATATACAGAAAGGATAAGTTGATTTATGAGTACAAAAATCAGCGTAGTAATTCCTGCTTATAATTTAGTAAGCAAAGAATTTAATTATTTGCAAAGGTGTATTAATAGTTTTATAGATGAAATTGATTTATTACATGAAGTAATTATCATAGATGACGGTTCTACTGATGATACAGCAAAATGGTGTGACAATATTGCTGAAAAGTATAAACAAATTCTTTCTTTTCACAAACCAAACGGAGGAGTATCATCGGCAAGAAATCTGGATATCGAAAAAGCGACAGGAGATTATATATGGTTTGTTGACGGAGATGATTATCTTCCACCCAATACGCTTTCTTTAATATTAGGTCAAATGGATAGTAAAGCAGATGCAATCTTTATTGGATATAAAACGGTATACGATAACAAGTTGTCGGGTGAGATTGTTTTGCCAATTTGTAAATCTGATTATTTAGGCAGTAATCAAGAAATACTCGAAGAAATTGTTGCAAGGTGTTTTGGCCGTTCATTGCAAAAGATATACGGATGGTACATAGGAAACTCTTTGCTTGATGATAAAGAACCGGGTGCTATATGGAGAATAATAACAAAACGAGAAATTATTGTTGAAAACAAGATAACATTTAATTCAGATTTATCAATAGCAGAAGATCAAATGTATTTTTGTACTGTGCTTCTGTCTTGTAATTCCTGTGCTGTTTTACACGAGCCATTGTATTGCTATTATCAGCGAAACAATTCTGCAATGCATACTATACTGACAGATTATAGCAAAATGATAAAAAACAAAATTGCCGAAATTGATGAAAGAACAAAAATCACCCAAAAATATCCGCAAGTAAGATATACATGGGAGGGTACTGCTGTTCTTATGGCAATACTTGTTTGCAATTTATCTACACATATAAAAGGGGGCTATAAATTATTTTCAAAATTCTGTAAAAAAGCCGAAGTAAAAAGTGCCTATAAAAAACTAAAAATAAAAAAAGCACCGTTAAAATTATTCTTGGTTTTCGGATTTATGAAAATCAGATTTTATTTTGCCAAGTCGGAGGCC
>JAZLJE010000020.1:0-9325 GCA_045617705.1 Ruminococcus sp. | reverse complement strand
TTTACCGGCACGGGATAAATTCTGCGGAAGTTCTTGTGACGGCTTTTTGCAGGAATACTATGTTCTCCCCGCAGAAAGGCTGTTAAAACTCCCCGAAGACATCAACCTTGATGTTGCCGCTTTTACGGAGATAGTAAGCGTCAGTATGCACGCAGTTACCCGCTTTAACTCTATCGCACATAACAGAAGAGATGTAATAGGCGTTTGGGGTGACGGAAATTTGGCGTTCATCACCGCTTTGCTTATAAAGAAAAGTTTTCCGAATACGAAAGTCCTTGTTTTCGGAATTAACAGCGACAAACTCTCTGACTTTTCTTTCGCTGATGAAACCTACCTTACTACCGAGATACCCGAAAATGTTTATGTTGACCACGCTTTTGAGTGTGTCGGTTCTAACGGCTCACCGATAGCGATTGAACAGATAATTTCGCTTATCAAACCCGAAGGCACAATTTCGATTATGGGTGTCAGCGAATATCCTGTGCCGGTAAATACAAGGATGATTCTCGAAAAAGGATTACGCCTTTTCGGTACAAGCCGCAGCGGCAGAGAAGACTTTGAAAAGACGATAGAGATGTATCAAAAGCACCCGCAGATTGTCAGATACCTTCAAAGACTTGTATCAAATGTTGTGGAAGTTGATGGGTTCAGCGACATAAAAAAAGCGTTTGAAGTCGACTTGAAAAAACCATTCGGAAAAACAATAATGCATTGGAATATTTAACGGATAAGAGAATTCTCTTATCCGTTATTTTTTGCGTTATTTTGTTTTATATCAATAATCATCATAGGATTCAAACATAAAGTCAGCCCAGTAGTACTGCTCCATATATTCGCCGTTATAGGAGTTGACGGCACCCGAATCAAGGTCGAAAAATCTGAAGTAGTCACAGTCTATCAAATCACAGTTGACCGATATGCTGTTGTAGGTTTTGTTGATAATATCCTCACAGCCGATTTTTTTAAGACTTTTGTTAAGTGCCGAAAGGATTTTTTGCATATATGCCTGCTGTTTCAGGTCATACGGCGCGTCTTCAAAAAGCGTTGCCGCTATCTCTCTTGTTGTGCAGGATGAACCGTGCTTGTGAATAAGATAGGCGAAAACTTCTTTTGATTTTGAACGCTCAAAATGAACGGGTGTGCCGTCGGGGGTGAATACATCAAAGTTGCCGAAACACTGGACTTTGAGTTTTGCGTTGCTTTTCGGAAGTATCGGAAATCGTAGGTCTGAAAGTTCCGCTTCTATCTTCTCTTTTGATACGGGTTTCATTACATATCCGCTTGCGTGCATAGCCATCGCGTCGCCTGTGTATTCATCAAAGCCCGTCACGAAAATGATGTTGATTTTCGGATTCAGGTCTTTGAGTTTTTTTGCAAGTTCAACGCCGTTCATCCCGCGCATATGTATGTCGAGAAAGGCTATGTCCGCATTGTTTTCCTGTGCAAATTCGAGCAGTTTTGAGGGCTTTTGAAAGTCAAAAACCGTTGCGTTTTGACACGCTTCTTTTATTGAATCAACCAGCATTTCGAGTGCTAACGCTTCGTCATCAGCCGCTAATATCGTCATCATTTTTTGCTCCTTTCGGGATTATTATTTTCGACACGGTGCCAACGCCTACGGTGCTTTCAATAACCACTTCGCCGTTGCACATCGTCTTTATTCTGCTCTTGCAGTTTTCCATACCGATATGTTGCCTTTTTGTATCGCTTTGTGCTTTTGTTGTATCAAAACCGACTCCGTCATCCTCGACGATAATTTGATATGTGCTTTCATCTTCGAGGGTAGTTATCCGAACAGTGCCGCCGTCTTCTTTCATACCGACGCCGTGTTTTACGGCGTTTTCAACCAACGGCTGAACAGACAGCGAGGGGATAGAAAAATCGGTGGTTCTAATATCATATTCGATATTCAAGTCATCACCAAAACGCATTTTCTCAAGTGCGAGATAAGTTTTGAGGTGTTCGAGTTCGCGAGAGAAGGGAACAGGGTTCTTTTCTTTTAAGGAGTTCATATTTCCGCGCAGGTAGTCAGCAAATTCGATAGTCGCTTTCTTTGCTGTTTTCGGGTCTTTTTCACACAGCATCGCTATTGATGTCAACGAGTTGTAGAGAAAATGCGGTTGTATCTGTGACACCATAATCGAAATCCTCGACTCAAGAAGTTCAGCCTGCATTTTTTCGACTTCGAGCATTTCGTTGTAATGCTCCTTTGTTGCCTTTGCAAACATAAAAAACTGTATTGCAATAGAGAGCAGTAAGCCTATTTGAAGGAGTAATCTGTCGGGCAAAAGTTCTGTAATACCGTTGATTGTTTCGGCAATAAAGAATACAAGTATCGGTATCATTGAAAAAAGAATAATTGCCGAGTCGTAGTTTTTCAGTTTAATATATTCGAGCAAAAGGAAAATAAGTCCGAGTATTATGCCGACAATAATAATCGGTAACATTGCTATATGGCATAACAGAATATCATATATGCCGAGAATTTGGAGTATGCCCGCGAGGATAAATATCAAGAGTCCGAGGACAAAAAGAATGTTCATTGTGATTTTGTGCTTTTTGTTGGATAAAACAGAACAGAAGTAGTATAGTGCCGTGAGTATTACAAGGTAAGCCCAAACTTCGTCGAGTATCATACACAAAATCGGATTATCTATCCACATCGGCAAAAACGGCGATACGGCACTCATAATAAAGTAGAGTCCGCAACTGACCGAAAAGAGGGCAAAAGCAAGGTAATTGCCTTGTTTTGTGAAAAGTGTACTTGAAAAACCGAAACCGAAAAGCCCGAAAAACAGAACGACAAGACCGATTAGTATTCTTGCGACCTGATTGTGGACCAAGTCATCGGCGATATTTCCTCTGTCGCCGACATTAAGGTACGAAAAAACTTTTTCAAAAGCCTTGATATTAAGACTCCTCGGATAAGGATTGTTCAAAGTTATTTCTATTTCTTTACCTTGCACATCGGATATATCAACATATTTGATTGAATATCCCGGAGTGTTTGACTCATATATCGCCTTGTTTTCCGTGTTGTCACAAATGATTTTTCCGTCTGCTTTTACAGTGCACCATACATCGTAAAGTTGAAAGATAAGATACTTTTTGTTTTCTACTTCGGATACGATTTTTCCCTTAACAACGGCTGACTTTGCTTTTTCAAAACTGAACTTTTTGCTGTCAAAGGGTACTTCTTCGTTACCGTCTAATGAGCATACACCGACAATCTGTACTGTGCTGTCGTCTGTTTTCTTTTCGGTAGGAAACTTTACGCACGACCATACTATCAAAACTATCGGAATTAACGCAGAAACGATAAGGGCAACAAGAGCGATTTTTTTATTTTTATCGAAAAATCTGTTTTTCATACAATCACCGTATATATTTAATAATATCATTATACAGCCTAATAAAAATAAAGCAAATAAAATCTAAAAAAATGCCACAGATTTTCTCTGTGGCATAGTTTTTTAATTTTTATCCCATAAATCCTAAACCGTTATTTTGTGTAGCACATCCGAAAAGTGAGGGGATGGGGACAAGTCCTTGTGCGGCTTTTTGCTCGGAAGAATCCGGTGCGTTGCTGAGATTTCTCAAATACTCATATTGTTCAGCCAACCTGCCTTGCGGAGAAACTTGCGTTACTACCGAAGTATTATACACTTCTTGTGCCGATGCACCAACTATCAAAATTGATGAAACCGAAAGAATGGTGATGATGGTGAGTATTGTTGCGATTATTTTTCTTGTGATTTTGTTTTTCATTGTCGTTTCTCCTTTTCCGAAAAGTATTCAGCCGATGTGTTTTCTTTGACTGTGGCTAAATTATAGCATACAGACTATGACAACACTGTGACAAAATATAATGATTTTGAGTTCTTTTTCAAAATTTTTTCGGATTTTTTCTAATATCGTAAAAACTACCGCAAACTTGCGTCTGCGGTAGTTTTGTGTTTTGGGGGTTATATCTCAAGTTTACTCTTATGCTCTTTCAAGGAAGAGGATAGTAAGGTTTGATGCGTCTCCGCTTTCTACCGGATAACAACCCTGGTATTCTCTGAAGTTGAAGTAGTTGATTTCTTTTCCTGCGGGAGATGTTACCTTGTCGTTTGCTCCGAATCCGCTGTAGTAGCCTCTGCCTTTCCAACTTCTCTCCATTGAGGTATCTATGTTTTCGTAGACATCCCAAGCGTTTGTGATGAAGATTGGGCGTTTTGCGTCTGACGCATCACCCGAGAAGGTGAAACCGTAGTTTTTGAGTCCTTCGAGTAAGGATACCGGAGTATCTTTTGCACCGTCTTTTCTGAAGATTTCGCTTGTCAGTACGAATCTGTAGAAGTTTTCGAGTTTGTCTTTTGAAAGTGCGCTGTATGCTTTGTTCTTTGCGGCACTTGTAACATTTTTGAGCATTCCTTCGCATTCATATTTTCCTGCATCTCTTCTGAAGGGGAGGTCGTCGATTCTGAATGAACCGAGTTCGCTCTTAACTTTGAGGAATTCTACTGTTGCTGTTCCCGAGTAATCTGTCTTTGTGATGAATGAGAACCAGTTGTCTTTTACCATCTTGTTGTACTTTGATACTATGCTGTTTTCGTTGTTTGTATCAAAAAGGGTGTTGTATTCTTTTACATAGCCTTCGCCGTTGCTTTCTGTGCCGTCTTTGAGGAGTCTCTCATAATAGTCACGGTTGAAATTGCATTCTTCAGCAACTCGGTAGAACATTGAACCTGTGCCGTATTTCTCTGCGATTTCGTCAATGTGGTCGGCGACATAAAGTTTTGAGTTGAGGACTGTAATCATCATTTTGTAGGCGTTGCCTACTATCATATTGATTGAGTTTACATAGTTTGCATTTTTCAATGCAACTTCGCCGCCGATAAGGGCGTCTTTGCAGGTTGCTTTGTATGCAACATTGTAGATGCTTTCGGGTGTAGTCAGCGAAACCTGTTCGCCTTTGATGTAGGTTGCAAGTCTTTTTGCAACTATCGGATAATCAGCCTGTGTTTTTGTTGAAAAATCAATGAGGCTTGCTGTCTTTATCTCTTTCTCAAGGTCATCCTTTTTTGAGCCTGTGATAGCAGAAAGATTTGTGTAAAGCGATGTTGTCATGTTTTTCATATCGGTTGCATCTTCGTTAAACTTTTTAAGGTTTTCCGCTGTGTAAAGTTTCGAAAGAATTTCCTGTGTGTTTTTGTCCATCTGGGTTGAAAGTTTGTCAATCTTGCCTGAGATTTCATCGAGTTTGTTGCTGATGTCTGCAAGTGATGTAATGTGGAACATATCACAGAGGAAGGGGTCAAGTGCGATTTTTCCGAAATCTCCGATGAATGGAATTTTTCCGATTAGTTCGGAGATAAGTCCTTTTTCGATAAGTTCTCTTGCGCCTTCGTTAGGAGAAACTTGTGTTGAAACTGAAGTTCCCTTAACTTCTGCGGCTGATGATGATACCGTCAAAATTGATGTTGCCGAAATAATTGTGATAATAGCGAGTATTGTTGCAATTGTTTTTTTCATGATGTTGTTTTTCATTGTCGTTTCTCCTTTTCGTAAGTATTCAGCCAAGTCTTTTACTTTTTCTTTGACTGTGGCTACATTATAACAGGGACACTATGACAACACTATGACAAAAAACAGGGAAAAATAAAAAAGTAAAAAATTTTTTCAAAATCATAAAATCAATTTATAAAAAACATAAACTGTAATTGACATATATAAATCGCAGATATATAATAGAAAAAACAGAAAGATTTATACAAGGAGGAAAAACTATGTTGACAAAAAGCGAAAGACAGGTAATGGAACTTTTATGGAAATCAAATGAGGGCTTGACAACGATACAGATTGTCGAAAAATGCAAGGACAAAACTTTCAAAGACAGTTATATCCATGTAATGATAAATTCGCTGTTAAAGAAAGGGCTTATCAAAGTCAGCGGAGTTGAACTTGTGTCGAGAAACTACGCCCGCAAGTTTGTCCCCACCGTAAGCAAAGAAGAATATTTCCTCAAAGAGTTGTTCGGCAACGAGTTGTCGTCGAGTAAGATGCCCGAACTTTTCTCTGCGTTCATCGACTGTGTGTCAGATGACGAAAAGGCGATTTTTGAACTTGAACACCTGATAAAGGAGAAGAAAAAAGAACTCAAAGGCTGATTTCGTATATCGGACAGAGGGAATATTTATGAGAGTTACTACTAACTTTTACGAAACATTTACATTGTTTTCGTTTTACTCATTTTTGATGGCAGTAATCACAAGCAGTATTATGATTGTAATAGCCTATTTTTTGAGAAAAAACAAATACTTTGCCCGTACATTCGGGGCGTGGTTTGTTGTGGCTTTGTATGTTTTGAGTATTGCACGAATGTTTTTGGCAGTTGAGATACCGCCTATCCAAACTATAATAAGGGATAAAACAGTCTTGACAAAGATAATGAATGTACTCGAAAACCGCAGTGAACTTACTTCGTTTTTACCGCTGTATCTCACAACGATATTGCTGATTGTTTGGCTGTTTGTGTCAATTGTGCTTATCGTCATTTTTGCCGTAAAGCAAAAGAAATTTATAACTAAAATTTCAGGGCTGAAAGACTATTCAACAAAAGAAGAGAGAGCCGTTCTCGAAAAGGTAAAGAATATTGTTTTCAAAAAAGAAAGAAATATAGAACTTATCAAAACCGATGCTGTTTCTGTTGCTATGGTAGTAGGGGTGAGGAAGAATATAATTCTTCTGCCGAATTATGATTATTCCGAAAAAGAATTATACTATATCTTGCTTCACGAATGTACCCACCTGAAAAACAACGATTTACGGATAAAGTTGCTTGTACATATCTATTGTTGCCTTTTCTTTTGGAATCCGTTTGCCTACCTTTTGAAAAAAGATTTAGATACCACGCTTGAACTCAAATGCGATATGTGCGTTGCAGGGTATTTGGGCGAAGAAGAACAAGCCGACTACTGCGAAGCGATTTTGGATTCGCTGAAAAGGCTGAAAGAAAAAGAGCAGAAAACACCCTATCTTGTCGCTTCGGGATTTATAAAAATAAAAAAGAAGAATCTTACAAAAGAGCGTATCGAAAACCTGCTTCTCACCCCTCCGAACAGAAGAAAACAAAAGGTAGTGAATTTCCTTGTTCTTGTCCTCTTTGTTGCAGTTTTCATTTCGTCTTATCTTGTTATCTGGCAACCTTCGTATGATGTGCCTGATGAAATGTTAGACTTGTCTGAAAAGTGGGAAAATGTAGAAGAAGACATAAATTGCGATGAAACAAATGCCTATATTGTCAAGCAGGAAGACGGAAGTTATATATTATATTTTGATGGATATGAAATTCCGATTTCAAATGAAGATTATGAATATGAATACAAAAATTATCCTATACGAGAGAGGTATTAAATATGCTGAAATTGTTACAAAAATGTGTGATTTTAGTTATAATATGTATAACTTTATTTAGCACAGTATTATCTGTTTCTGCAACTGAAAAAAACAATACAGATTATTATAATAATACAACGATTTTTGAACAAGATTCAAGTTAGAAAAGCGATGTTATTATTACAAAGTACAAGACTATCAATGGAGTTCTTTATTATCGCCGATGGAACGAAACAAAAGGTAGTAAATTTCCTTGTTCTTGTCCTCTTTGTTGCAGTTTTCATTTCGTCTTATCTTGTTATCTGGCAACCGGTTTATAACTTATCAGAGGAACAGTATGCAGAGGAGGAACCGGATGAGGTAATATCCGACGAAACCAACGCCTATCTTGTCAAGCAAAAAGACGGAAGTTATATTTTTTACTTTGAGGGATATGAAATCCCCGTGCCAAAAGAAGATTTTGATGCCGGATATTATGACGGCTATCCGGTAAAAGAGAAATGAGGATAAGAAAAAACCGACAGTTTTGCTGTCGGTTTTTTGTTGGAAGTACTTTTATATAAAAAATATACAATATATAATTTTATAAAACTGTTGACAAAAAATATAAACAGTTGTATTATATTATTGCGAGAAAACAAAGCGGGATGATAAATACGCTTTATGAGATAACATTCCGCTTTGTACTGCAAATATATTATTTTTTAGGAGGAATTAGAATGAAAAAACTATTATCCGTTGTGTTGATAGCAACACTTCTTTTGTCGCTGTTTACGGTGACGGCATTCGCAGAGGAAACAAAAGATTTTGACAGAGAAAACTATATGCCCGGTCAGGTCCTTATCGGCGTTCGTAACGATGCACCGTCCGTAGAAAATTTGGTACCTGAACTTGAAATCGAAAGAATAGAAGGTACAGCAGACGACCCGTATGTTGACCGTGATTATTTCACTTACAAAAATACGGATTATGTTCACTACTATGTAGTATATCTGAAAGAACTCACAAAAGATGCTACCCAAAAAGCAATAAGTCTTTATGAAAAAAATCCTTATGTTTTGACAGCAGAACCTTTCTATTTGATTTACCGGACTTATGTTCCCGGTCACTTAATGTTAATGAGAGATCGTAATGCGTTCAAGGATTTGTCAACACCGGAGTTGTATGCAATACCGACTACGGATAAATTACTAAAAGGCATTGAAATTGAAGAAGTACGGTCGTTGATGTACACCAGTGAGGGTGTTATAACCCTGTTTATATTCAAAGAGAAGAGCAAAGATATTGTTGCAGAAGCGGTTTCACGCTTCAACGGCTATGAGAAATTTTATAATCCCGAAGCAGATATCACTTATGACCTGAATTGGGAAAGGAGACTTGGTCAGCCGACAGAGCCGATAAAATTGAAAAAAGGCGATGTGGACTGTGACGGACAACTTAGCATAATAGATGCAACATTTGTGCAGAAACATCTTGCCCGCTTGTGCGATTTTGATGAAACGCAAAAAGAGTTAGCCGATTTTGACAACGACGGTAATGTAACAATAAACGATGTTACATTGATTCAAAAAACTCTCGCAAGTGTTAAGTAATTAAAACATTACCTTTGAGATAAATTCGTAAGCCCCTATATCTCATAAATGTCCCAAAAGGGCGGAGTGGTCACACTCCGCCCTTGACTTTTACTATAACAAAAACACCCTCTCGTTGAGAGGGTGTTTTTGCTGAATTATTGACTTACATCTACAAAACTTTTTGAACTTGTTTTAAATACTTTGTATGCACCGGGCATTGTAAGGTCGGAAGACTGCTGTGCGTTGCTTCCGATGTTGATAACTATTCCCGAAAGTCCCGAAGGAAGTTTTAAGGAGTAGAGGTCAGAGCCTTCGTATGTGCCGACTTTGTTCATCACAGCACCCGGCCACTGGGTTTCCTGTGAGCCCCA